>CAILUH010000090.1 GCA_903837335.1 uncultured beta proteobacterium
ATTCCAATTGATGAACTTAAGCACTCTTTTTAGCCGCCTGGTCTTTATTGCAGCAGCGCTGCAGCTGGCTGCCTGCAGCGGGCCTATTTTGGTCTCGGCGGATGGTCAGGCAGGCGGCGCTTCAAGTCCCGATCTGGCTGAACCCCAAGATTCCGTGATGAAATTTTCAGCCCAAAGTGGGCAAACCGGGCTTCCTAAAGGTTGGCAGTTTTATCGTTTGGCACCCTATAAGAAAAATACCGTCTACCGCCTAGAGAATGATCAAGGCCGCACTGTCTTAAGCGCCAATGCGCAGTCAGCTGCATCTGGCTTGGCAGTGAAACTTAAACCTCAGTCACCTAAAAATGCCTGGTTGCAATGGGAGTGGAAAGCGGTGGGCTCCATTCCGACTGCAGATAATGCTGAGCGTGCAACCGATGACGCTCCGCTCCGCATCTTAATTGCTTTTGACGGTAATAAATCAAAACTCCCCTTAAAAGATCGCTTGGCATTTGAGATGGCTAGCTTAATTAGCGGGCAAGAGATGCCTTATGCAACCTTAATGTATATCTGGGCAGGAAAAGGGGCTGTCGATAGCATCAGTCCGAATGCGAATTCAGCGCGCATCAAAATGGTGGTGGTCGATGCAGGTTGGGATGGGGTTGGGGAATGGCGCAAACATCAACGCGACCTTTCGGCAGATTTTCTTGCCGCCTATGGCGAAGCCCCAGGTAATTTGATTGGGGTGGGTATTTTGACTGATACAGACAATACGCATTCGGAAGTTAAAGCTTTCTATGGCGATATTGAGATAGTACGTAAGAGCCCTAAGCCTTGAAGTAGTCCACTATTGGCTTTATTCGAACTTGACTAACTTCCTTTAAAATAGCAGCCTATTCGCTTTACCTACCGAGGAGAATGCATTGGCTGTTACCGTAGAAGTAGTGCAAGAGGCATTAAAGCAAGTTATTGACCCCAATACACAAATTGATTTGGTTGCCGGAAAATGTATTCGTAATTTGCAGGTTGCAGAAGGTGATATCAGTTTTGACATCGTCTTGGCTTATCCAGCCAAAAGTCAGTTTGATTTGATTCGTGGCTTGGCGATGAGCGCTGTTAGTGCAATACCTGGTGTGAGCAAAGTAAACATCAACATTACCAGTAATATTGTTGCGCATGCTGTGCAGCGAGGGGTGAAATTATTGCCTGGTGTTAAAAATATTATTGCGATTGCCAGTGGCAAAGGTGGGGTTGGAAAATCGACTACCGCAGTAAATCTCGCTTTAGCATTAGCTGTTGAAGGCGCTCAAGTGGGGATTTTAGACGCAGACATCTATGGACCAAGTCAGCCCATGTTGCTGGGTATTCAAGGTCGTCCTGAGTCACTTGAGGCTAATACCATTGAACCTATGATGGGGCACGGCATTCAAGCTAGTTCAATTGGTTTTCTCATTGATGCAGATAACCCCATGGTCTGGCGCGGGCCGATGGTAACTTCTGCACTTGAGCAGCTATTAAACCAAACACGTTGGCGCGATCTCGATTATTTGATCGTCGATATGCCGCCTGGTACTGGCGACATTCAACTAACACTTGCGCAGAAAGTACCTGTTACTGGTGCTGTCATTATTACCACCCCACAAGACATCGCTTTGCTAGATGCGCGCAAGGGTCTCAAGATGTTTGAAAAAGTGAGCATTCCCATTGTTGGGGTGATTGAAAATATGAGTACCTATATTTGCCCTAAGTGCGGTAATGAGGAGCATGTTTTTGGTACTGGTGGCGGGCAGAAGATGTGTAGTGATTACAAGGTCGATTTTCTTGGCGCTTTACCTTTGAATCTGTCTATTCGTGAAGACGCCGATGCTGGCATGCCAACCGTGATCGCCAATCCAGATGGCCCAATTAGTGCCATTTATAAAAATATGGCGCGACAAATTGCCATTCGGGTAGGTACTTTGGCGAAAGATATGAGTAGCAAGTTCCCCAATATCGTGGTGCAAAATACTTAAAACACTAAATCTAAATCGATCAACCGCCACTAAATTGTAAAAAACGTTTAGCGGCGGTAGTTTGTGGGTTATTAAAGAATTCATGAGGCTTGCCACACTCAACAATGTTGCCGGCATCCATAAAAATAATGTAATTCGCTAGACGCTTTACTTGCGCTAGTTGATGAGAAGAAAAAATCACGCCGGTATTTTCTTTTGCAAGAGTTCTAATTAAGGCCTCAACTTGTTCGGTAGCGTTGGGATCTAAATTTGCAGTGGGCTCATCCAATAGCACCAATTGTGGGTTCAGTAAGCGCGCCCGCCCGATACACAGTTTTTGCCGCTCACCAGCCGATAACTTTTTAGCTGGCGCCAGCGCCAAATGAGCCAAGCCAATTTCCTGCAACATCGTATCTACAACCCCTGGTGCCGGAGGGTAAGGAGAATCGCTAACTAAATTTAAATTAGCCCGAACCGACGCCTTAATCATTGGCGTATGGTGCAATACCAGCGCGCTACGTAATACCTTATTGGGATCTTGCGAGGGCTTCGTGATAGTTCCCTGCTGGGGCTGCACAATGCCATGCAACGCTTTTAATAAAGAGGTCTTACCGGCGCCATTCGCGCCAACACAAGCGACTATTCCTGAGGCTGGAATATCGGCACTGAGAATATCTAAAATAATTCTGTTATTTAAAGTAAGTTGTAGCTTACGAATTTCAATCATCTGCTTATCCATAGCGTCGCTCTGCACTATGGCGAATGAGATAGGTAATTAAATTGGCGCCGATTACTAAAGACATGAGAATTAATCCCAAGGCTAGCGCTAAGGGTAAATCACCTTTACTTGTCTCAAGGGCAATGGCAGTTGTCATGGTACGGGTATGGTGATCAATATTTCCGCCGACGATCATGACTGCACCAATTTCAGAAATGGCACGTGCTAAACCAGCTAATAAAACAATTGATAAGGAAAAGCGGCAATCCCAGATAAGCCATTTAAGTCGGGGTAACCAAGCTAGTTGCAAAGCTAAAAAAGATTCGCGATGGTGATTCCAGGCATCTTCAATTAGCTGGCGACTTAAGGCGGCTATTAAAGGTGTAGTTAAGCAAAATTGCGCCAGAATCATACCTTTGACAGTAAACAACCATCCCCAATTACCAATCGGACCAGTTCGCGATAAGAGCAAATAAACTACCACCCCGACAACGACAGTGGGTACGCCCATCAAGCTATTCAACACTACGATCAAAAAACGCCGTCCAGCAAATGATTCAGTTGCCAGCAGGGCGCCTATAGGTAGCCCTACTAGGCAGCCGAGGAAGAGCGCACTGAGACTCACCTGCAATGAGACCAGCACAATACCTAAAATGCCGCTATTGGGCTGGCCGAGCAGAAGTAGGGCGTCGTTAATGGCTGAAAGCATGAAGTGAGATAAGGGTTAAAGAATCCAAAAAGTGAGTCACTGCAGAAAAGCCTAGATATTGATTCTATCAAGTTACCTTTGTTGGCTATTTATAAGCGCTTCCATTGGCTACATCGAATAATCGAAGCAGTGGCAAAATGGCATATTCCATTTATTGGGTATATTAATTTCAATATGGCTGAAGTCATCTGTCTTTGCAATGGGGTATGGGATGAAGATTTACGCGAATACCTTGATGCGCATCCTATCGCCTCGATTGAGGAACTTCGTGAGCAGGCCTCGATCTGTAATAAATGCTTGCAATGCGAAGATTTAGTCGCCAGTGAAATTTATGCTGCACGCATGCGTCGCCAAAATGTCGTGGGGCCAACTTGAAGGGTCAGCGCCTAAGGGTGATTACTATGAATATGCATAAGGGGCTCTCCGCCTTACATCTGCACCCAACGATTTATGGCTTGCGTCAAAAAATGCGTCTCCAGCATGCCGATTTAATTTTTCTGCAAGAATTACAACAAGAGCATCGCGGCAGAGCAAAGCGGTATGGTTGGTGGCCGCACAATGAATTAACCCATTATTTATCAGCGGGGTTCTGGCGGCATTGGCATTATGGAAAAAATGTGGAATATCAGCATGGCCACCATGGCAATGCTATTTTCTCGCAACATCCTTTGCAAAAAGGCCTTAACTACGATATTTCCGCATATCGCTTTGAACGACGCGGCTTACTCCACAGCCAAATTCAGCTAACTGTTGATAGCCCCATAATCCATTGTTTTTGTGTGCACCTGGCTTTATTTCAAAGCGGACGCGAGCGCCAATTAGTTGAAATTATTGCGCATATTAAGCAATTAACCGCCGGTGGGCCAACTATCGTGGCTGGTGATTTCAATGATTGGCGTAACCGCTTAAGCGAGCCAATGCGGGCCGCTGGTTTTATTGAAGTATTTGAAGAATTAACGGGGGTACCAGCAAAAACATTCCCGAGCATCAAACCCATCTTACCGATGGATCGAATTTATGTTCGCGGATTGAAAATTCATTCGGCAGCCTTGTTGCACGATTGGGAAAAATTATCGGACCACCTAGGGATTACAACAGAATTGGAATTGACATGATTTATTTTTACCAACTACTACAAAATTTTTACGGTGCTTACTTTCTTTTATTTACGATCCTCCATTTTATTGCAGTTGCCTGTATTGGTTTGCATTTAATTTGGGTGCGTCGTACGGTCAGTGTCGCTTTGGCTTGGCTTGGTGTAGTGCTTATATTTCCTTTCCTAGGTTTAATTGCTTACCTCATGATCGGCGGCAAATCGATTGGTCGTGCTTATATGGATAAAGGTTTAGGCATGCTCGCCAACGTACAACAGCAATTAAAGGCGGCATTTAGTTTTTATCAGGCGGACCAAGATCAACTTCCTTTTGAAGCAAAAGCCTTAAGCAACCTTGTGGCAGCGAACTGGGGTTCGCCCGTAGTCGCTGGTAATTCAATTGATTTATTGACCGACTCTTTAACGATCTTGTCTCAATTTATTGCTGATATCGATGCGGCAAAAAAATCCTTGCACTTGGAGTTTTATATCTGGGCGCTTGGTGGTGATGCTGATAAGGTCGCTGAAGCACTCATCCGGGCTGCAAAACGGGGTATCGACTGCAAGGTTCTATTAGACTCATTAGGGAGTAAAGATTGGCTGCATTCAGCTTGGCCTGAACGCCTAAGGGAGGCGGGGATCGAATTAGTCGCCGCTTTACCAATTCATTTTGGTAGTTTTCAGTTTCGGCGTGTTGATTTACGCATGCACCGTAAAATTTTTGTGATTGATGAAGCGGTGGTCTGGACTGGAAGCATGAATCTGGTTGATCCACGTACTTTTAAACAAGATGCGAATGTCGGGGAATGGGTTGACGCCATGTTACGCGTGCAGGGCCCAGTAGTTTCAGAATTTGAAACTACTTTCCAATTTGACTGGAGTGTTTGTAACCCTCAAGTCACCCTATTTAATCCTCGGCAATTGCTAACGCAGAGTTCACCTGGGAACATTTTGGCGCAAAAATTATCGACGGGCCCGATTGCGCGTGACGATATTTTGTATCAATGTATTCTCTCCGCCTTAATTGATGCGCGCGAAAGTTTAATCATTACTACTCCCTATTTTGGTGCGGATGATGGCTTAATGCAGGCTTTAATGGCCTCAGCGCATCGCGGAGTCGATGTAACTTTAATTGTGCCGAGGAAAAATGACTCTAAATTGGTGGCCTTTAGTAGCCGTAGCTATTATGAAGACTTAATGGCGGCCGGCGTACGTATTGCTGAATTTAATGGCGGCTTATTGCATACTAAGAGTTTGCTAATCGATCATCGTATTGCCATGTTTGGCTCGGTTAATTTTGATATGCGCAGTCTGCATCTTAATTTTGAAATTAGTTTATTGATTTATAACGATGAATTTTGTCAGCGCCTCAACACGCTGTTGCAAAGTTATCTTCAAAAATCGAGTTTTGTTGATCCCGTTGCTTGGGCTAAACGCAGTCGTCTACAAAGGCTGAAAGAAAATGCGGCGTATTTAATTTCACCGCTGCTTTAGGCTGACCCTTAAGCGGTCTGATCAAGAGCGCTGAATAGTTTCACTGAAAAATTAAATTGTGCCTGCTTGGCGTAATTGACTAATTTCATTCTCAGACAATCCTAATTCTTCTAAGATAGCGACGGTATGCTCGCCGACGCTGGGAATAGGACCCATGCGATATTCATAGGTGTCATTAATGCCTGGAGGGATGAGTGCTGGCATCGAACCGCTAGCGCTGTCAACCTCAGCCCAGCGATGTCGAGCGGCTAGTTGCTGATGTTGCCATAAGCCAGTCATATCATTCAATTGCGCATTGGCTATTTTGGCCTGATCTAGCCGAGCAATGACTTGCTGGCTATCGAGCGGCCGAAAGGCTTCTAAAATAATTTGCTCAAGAGCAACTCGATTCTCATTGCGCAGGGCATTACTATTAAAGCGAGGATCAGTAGCGAGCTCCTCCTTAAGCAGTACCTCACGGCAAAATTGCAACCATTCCCGCTCATTCTGTAAACCTAGCATTACCGTCTTGCCATCGCCCGCCTGAAATGGACCGTAGGGATAAATAGTGGCATGCGAAGCAGCATTGCGTGACGGTGGCTGCGCATTATCCATTGCGTAATACAGGGGGAAACTCATCCATTCGCTTAAACATTCGAGCATCGAGATATCTATGCAAGAGCCAAGACCCGTTTTCTCGCGCAGTAACAGCGCTGCCAAAATATTCGAGTAGGCATACATGCCTGCAGCAATGTCGCCAATTGAGTTGCCTGCTTTACTGGGTTGATCTGGTGTACCGGTAACGGATAAAAACCCAGCTTCGCTTTGAATTAAAAGGTCGTAGGCTTTTTTATCGCGATAGGGGCCGTTATTGCCATAACCTGACACATCACAATAAATTAAGCGCGGATTTATTTTTTGCAGGCTATTTGCGCCAAGGCCCATACGCGCTGCAGCTCCAGGGGCTAAGTTTTGCACGAAGATATCGGCTGTTTGTAGTAGCTTATGCAAAATGTCTAAGGCAGCCGCTTGTTTTAAATCCAGTGTTAAGCTTTCTTTGGAGCGATTAACCCAAACAAAATGCGATGACATGCCTTTCGCCCGCGTATCGTAAGCACGCGCAAAGTCGCCTAAGCCAGGGCGCTCAATCTTAATCACGCGGGCCCCCAAATCAGCTAGTTGACGCGTGCAAAAAGGCGCTGCTATGACATGCTCTAAAGCGACGACCGTAATTCCATCAAGGGGTCTTGGGGCGGCAGAAGATTGCTTGTGATTGGATTGAGCGGTAGACATTAGAAGGAGCGGGGCAAACCGAGAACATGCTCGGCAATATAAGCATAAATTAAGTTGGTTGAAACAGGGGCTACCTGATAAAGGCGAGTTTCACGAAATTTACGTTCAATATCGTATTCACTAGCAAAGCCAAAGCCACCAAAGGTTTGCATACACATATTGGCTGCTTCCCAGGAGGCTTTTGCGGCTAAATATTTCGCCATATTCGCTTCGGCACCACACGCAGCGCCAGCATCAAATAGGTTACAGGCTTTGAAGCGCATTAAATTGGCGGCTTCAGTTTCAATATAACTTTCAGCCAGCGGAAATTGAATACCCTGATTTTTGCCAATGGGGCGATCAAAGACGATGCGTTCATTAGCGTAGCGACGCGCGCGGTCAATAAACCAATACGCATCGCCGATACACTCAGCCGCTATTAAGGCGCGCTCTGCATTTAGCCCATCGAGAATATATTTAAAGCCTTGGCCTTCAGTGCCAATTAAATTTTCCGCAGGTATTGCCAAGTTATCAAAAAATACCTCATTGGTTTCATGATTGACCATGTTATTAATTGGGCGCACTTCCATACCGTGGCCAATTGCATCAGCTAGGTTAACAATAAAAATGGACATGCCTTCGGATTTCTTTTTTACATCAGCTAATGGAGTAGTACGCGCCAATAAAATCATTAAGTCAGAATGTTGAATGCGAGAAATCCAGACCTTTTGACCGTGAATAAAATACTGATCTCCTTTTTTCACTGCCATGGTTTTGAGTTTTGTGGTATCGGTGCCAGTGCTTGGCTCGGTTACTGCCATACTTTGCAAACGCAATTCACCGGCGGCAATTTTAGGTAAGTAAAGTTGTTTTTGTGCTTCTGAGCCGTGCCTCAGCAGGGTGCCCATGTTGTACATTTGTCCATGACAGGATCCGGCATTTCCGCCAGAGAAATTAATTTCTTCCATAATGACTGATGCTTCTGCTAAGCCTAAGCCAGAGCCACCATATTCTTCGGGAATCAGGGCGGATAACCAGCCTGCTTCAGTCAGGGTTTTGACGAAAGCCTCTGGATAGGCGCGCTGATGATCCACCGCTTGCCAATAGGCAGAATCAAATTGACCACAAATTGTCCGAAGGGCTTCACGTATAGCTTGGTATTGGTCGGGCTGGGGAATGGTGGGGTTCATGGTTTAAGGCGTTTAGTTTGAGACGCAATTAAAATAGTAGGATTGAGCTTTTGGTGCCTCTAGCATAATCGAATTACTTATAGCGTAGTCATCAATGAAGGGGCACGTAATGCGGCAAATTCTGGCTGGAATTAAGGTTTTGGAGTTAGGGCAATTAATTGCTGGGCCTTTTGCTGCCAAAACGTTGGCTGATTTTGGTGCTGAGATCATTAAAGTGGAGGCTCCAGGCGAGGGCGATCCCTTGCGTAAATGGCGCATGTTACATGAGGGGACTTCAGTATGGTGGCAGGCACAGTCGCGCAATAAAGAATCTATTTGCCTTGATTTACGCGTTCCTGAAGGACAAGCAATTGCGCGCAGCTTAGCTTTAGAAGCCGATATTTTAGTGGAAAATTTTCGTCCGGGAACCCTTGAAAAATGGGGCTTGGGTTGGGCAGAGTTGCATCGCCTTAATCCGCGTTTAATCATGTTGCGCATTTCTGGCTATGGGCAAGATGGTCCCCGGCGCGATGAACCAGGCTTCGCAGCAATTGGTGAAGCAATGGCTGGATTGCGGTATATCACCGGTGAGCCGGATGGTATCCCCGTTCGCGCAGGAATTTCTTTAGGCGATACGATTGCTGGTCTACATGGTGCCTTAGGCGTTTTATTGGCGCTGTATGAGCGCGATGCACGGGGTGGCGAAGGGCAAATGATTGATGTCGCTCTGTATGAATCGGTTTTTAACTTAACCGAAAGTTTGTTACCTGAATATTCTGTATTTGGCGCCATTCGCCAACCTGCCGGTGGGGCTCTTCCTGGAATTGCTCCTTCAAATGCCTATCCTTGTGCTGATGGTCAATATATTTTGATTGCAGGCAATGGTGATTCGATCTTTAAACGATTAATGATCTTAATTGGACGTAGTGATTTAGCTGAAGATCCCACATTAGCGCGTAATGATGGACGCGCTAAGAGAGCATTAGAGATTGATGCGGCAATTGGTGAATGGACTAGTCAATTTAAGCTTGAGGCCTTATTGGAACGCCTATTGGCTGCGGAAGTACCCGCAGGACGGATTTATACTGCGCAGGATATCGCTTCTGACCCCCACTATGCGGCCCGTGAGGCAATTGCCACAGTAAAGTCTGCTGATGGTTTGCCGGTAGCGATGCCCGCTATCTTTCCAAAGCTATCACATAACCCTGGCCTCATTCGTCAACGGGCGCCAACACTTGGCGAGCACACCGATGCCGTTTTATTAGCAGCGGGGTTAACTGCAGCCCAAATTACTGCTTTACGCGCTGCTGGAGTCGTTGCTTAATGGCGGAAATACTGCAGCAATTATTGCAATGGGCGCAGTTACCTGGGGTGGGTTTAAGTACTTTATTTGTCACTTCATTTGTTTCGGCTACGCTGATTCCCTTGGGCGCCGAGCCCATTTTATTTGGCTATATCAGCCTGCGTCCCGATATGTATTGGGTGGCAATTGGAGTCGCAACACTAGGCAACAGCTTGGGCGGATTGTTTGATTGGTGGATGGGCTTATTGGCTCGCAATGCTTATGAATCGTTAAAGGGGCCAACCCATTACCGCATTGGCAAGTGGCTTGAGCGCAGTGGCCCAAAGTTACTCTTGTTAGCCTGGGTACCCATCATTGGTGACCCCCTCTGCGTAGTTGCGGGGTGGATGCGTTTAGCGTGGTTGCCTTGCTTTATCTATATAACAATTGGCAAAGCATTACGATTTATAGCGATGACTTGGTTGTTAACTGAAATCCCGATGCAATATTGGCATCAAATAGCCGAATGGCTGCATTTACCGGTTTTGCATTAGGTTCAGAGCGAGTCTAAACCGCACAATATTTTTGCTGAATCTCATCGTTATCTAATAAACGTTGTGCGGTATCTTCAAACACAATTTCACCTTGATCAATAATGTAAGCGCGATCTGAAATCGACAATGCTTGTTGTACATTTTGCTCAACTAGCAAAATAGTGATGCCTTGAGTTCGCAGGCGGGCAAATAATTCAAACATTTCATCGACTAAAACCGGCATGATGCCTTCGGAAGGCTCATCGAGCAAAATCATTTGTGGCTTACCAATCATGGCTCGAGCGATTGCGAGCATTTGTTGTTCGCCCCCAGAGAGGGAGCTGCCGTCCTGATGCAAGCGTTCCTTGAGGCGCGGAAAGGTTTCTGCTATTTCGTCTACTAAGGCATGCATATCACCGCGCGATTTTTTCGCGATAACGCCAAGTTCAAGATTTTCTTTGACTGTTAAGCCCGGCACAATGCGTCGATCTTCTGGAACATAAGCTAAACCAAGGTGATAACGTAGATGGGCGGGTTGCTCAAGAAAAGATTTACCGTCAAATAAGGCGCTACCACTACGCTTTTCGACTAGACCCATCAGGGTGCGCAAGGTAGTCGTTTTTCCAGCGCCATTGCGCCCCATCAGGGTAACTATTTCACCCCGCTGAATTTCAAGCGATATTCCTTGAATGACATGGCTTTGGTCATACCAGGCGTTGAGCTTTTCCACTTTTAACATCGTCAACCCTGACCTAAATAAACCCGGCGAACTTCAGCATTATTTTGAATTTCCTCAGGACTGCCTTCCGCTAAAAATTCACCATGATGTAAAACAATAATGCGCTTGCAGAGCCCCATAATTAATTTCATTTTGTGCTCGACTAAGATAACCGTTCTTTCGGTTGCGAGGGTACGAATTAAATCCATCATGACCAGTGTTTCTTCAGGCGACATTCCTGCAGTAGGCTCATCTAATAACAATAAGCTGGGATTACAGGCTAAAGCCATCGCTATTTCAAGGGCGCGTTGTTGACCATGGGCTAAATCACCCGCTTTCCGCTCACGCAATTTTTCTAAATTCACGCGTTGCAGTAATTCATTTGCGATGAGGATGGGGTCGGGATAGCTCTGCGCATTTTTGAGGAAATTAAAACGCGAAACGGCCATTTGAGCCGCAACCCGTACATTTTCATGCACGCTGAGTTGCTTAAATAAATTAGTAATTTGAAAACTTTTTGAAATGCCTTGACGGGGAAACTCATACTGCTGTTGCCCGGTGATATTAGCCCCATTAAAGATAATCTCGCCGCTAGAAGGCGGAAAGGCGCCGCTCAGAATATTAAATAAAGTACTCTTACCCGCACCATTGGGGCCGATGATGGCGGTTAAAGAGCCGGCCGCAAAGCTTGCCGAAACATTATTCAAGGCCCGAAACTGACCGAAGTTCATGGTCAGATTACGCGCCTCAAGGATGGGGGTAGTTGGCGATAAACTCATTTTGAATTTTTTGTAAGCGGTAATTTGTTGAGAATGCTGCCCCAAATACCTTGCGGAAAAAAGAGTACAAAAAACATAAAGATAAGACCTACGACTAACATCCAATGGGTAGTGAAATTAGTAATGACGTCTTCAAGATAGAGCATGACCGCGGCGCCAATAAAAGGCCCAAAGAAGGTGCCCATACCACCTAAAATACTCATCATTACAGCTTGGCCCGATTGCAAATAATGTAATGAGTCGATGGGCACGATGGATAAATGTAAGGCTCGCAGCGAACCAGCCAGCCCACAAATTCCCGCCGATAAAACAAAGACTAAAAGCTTGGTACGGGCGACATTAAAACCGCAGGCAGCAGCCCGTTTTTCATTTTCCCGAATCGCTTCCATTATTGCGCCGAGTGGTGAATTTAAAATTCGCGACACAAACCAAATAGCGGCAAACACAAATATAAAAATAAAATAGTACTTGGTGATTGGGTTTAGTAGGTCAACGGTGAAGCCAAAGAAAGAGAATGAGTCTACTTTTACGCCACGCAAGCCATTTTCACCTCCTGTAAGGCTTTCAGCTTTATAAAAAATATAATAAATAATTTGACCTAAGGCGAGGGTGACCATAGAAAAATAAATGCCACGGGTACGGATGGCTAAAAATCCCATCACTAAGCCGCCTAATGCTGCTCCAAGTACGCCAATGAAAATCGCGATACCCCATGGTAATGAGAAGTGCACGATGCTAATACCCGTAAGGTAGCCGCCCATACCTAGAAATGCGCCATGGCCAAAGGAGAGCAGGCCCATATAGCCAAACAATAAATTAAAGCCCATGGCGAATAAACCAAAGACCAAAATATTGATCGCAAGTGCTTCGTACGGCATGATGAAGGGTAAAACTAATAAAGCGATGGCGACTGAGCTGACCCGATGGCGAGCAATAGCCTGAGTGATTTTAGCGAGAGGAGAGCGAGCGGATGGCATGGTTGTTTTCATTTAACCCATTAACCCTGCTTTACCAAATAGACCTTGCGGACGAATGATCAGTACCACTGCCATGACGACAAAAATGGAGAGTTCGGCTAAGTCGGGTGCAAATAGCGAGGTCATACTGTAGACAATTCCCACCAGCAAGCCTGCAACTACAGCGCCAACGGGTGATCCCATGCCACCAACAACTGTGACTACGAAAGACTCTGCCAAA
>CAILUH010000091.1 GCA_903837335.1 uncultured beta proteobacterium
GAGCTGAAGCACCTTGAAACACAAATTTCCCCACTTTTTCACACTTCCTCCCACTTTAGAGGATAGGAAACTTAGGGTCAAGTCTTTTAAGGGGTTTTTTAGTAAATTCTCTAGTAATTACAAACACTTAGCGAATTCTTTTAAGAAAATAACGGTAATAAAATACGTAAAATAAACAAGGGCTTGGAAAATATACTTGAGATTATGTCTTAGCTATTAAGCCTAATAATACCTAAAAATCGCTCAATATACTGTTTTTAAATACAGTATTCATTTAAATCTACTTTTAAATTCGGTACGCTGTTGTCGTCATTATTTTAGAAACTAGGCCCATTGTTTTTTGAATTGGCACAGGTAATTCTTTTGCACCTGCAGTCCATGCAGCTTGGCCATGCTCGATTTCATCGCGACGCATTTGATCAACAATCGCTCGCGAGCGCTCATCGTTACTGGGTAAGGTATTTAAATGATGATCTAAGTGGCGCTCAACTTGTTTTTCTGTTTCTGCAACGAAACCAAGACTCCAATAATCTCCTGTTAATCCCGCTACTATTCCAATTGCAAAAGCCCCACCGTACCAAACTGGATTGAGGTAGCTGGTATGCGAACCCAACTCCTTTAACCGTTCTTCACACCAGGCCATATGATCTAACTCTTCTTGACCAGCTTGGGCTAACATCGTCGCAATTTGGGGGTCACGAGCAAGTAATTTTTGGGCTTGATAAAGTGCTTGAGCACAGACTTCGCCAACATGATTGATGCGCATTAAACCAGCAGCATGGGCACTTTCCTGCTGGTCCAGCGCCGGCGAATTCACGGTAGTGCTAGCAGGCGAATGGCTAGGGCTTGGGCGCTGCGCAACAGACCCCCCCGCAACCGAACGAAGCGCCACATCAAATTCAATAATGAGGCGATCAGCCAAGCTAAACATTTATATCTCAACCTCGGCTTTAAAGGTTTCCTTTACCTTCAAACCTAAGTCAGCCAATAAGGCGCGGTCATATTCTGCCTCAGGGTTACTGGTAGTGAGTAGTTGCTCACCATAAAAAATAGAGTTTGCGCCTGCCTGAAAACACATAGCTTGTACTGCTCTACCAAGCTCTTGACGACCGGCCGATAAGCGCACTCTGGCACTGGGCATGGTGATGCGAGCAACGGCAATTGTGCGCACAAATTCGAGGGGATCTAAGGGCGCTTGCGCCTCTAACGGTGTGCCGACAACGGGAACCAAATGGTTGATTGGCACTGATTCTGGGTGTGGGCTCAAGTTCGCTAAGCGCGCTAAAAAAGCCACCCGTTGTTCGCGCGATTCGCCCATCCCCACAATTCCACCACAGCAGACAGACATACCTGCAGCCCGCACATGATCAATCGTATCTAAGCGATCTTGATAGACCCGGGTTTGAATTACCTCAGAATAAAAATCTTCGCTGGTATCGAGGTTATGGTTATAAAAATCAAGTCCGGCAGCGCTTAAGGTTTTAGCTTGCTCAGGCTCAAGCATGCCAAGGGTGGCACAAGTTTCTAGGCCTAAGGCTTTCACCCCCCGAATCATCGCCACGACTTTTTCAATATCGCGATCTTTCGGCTCCCGCCAAGCTGCGCCCATACAAAATCGGTTCGAGCCTGCTGCCTTAGCTGCTTGTGCCGCAGCTAAAACTGCTTCCAGTGTCATCAGTTTGGTGGCCTCAACCCCAGTATGGTAGCGCGCCGCCTGCGGGCAATAACCACAATCTTCTGGACAGCCGCCGGTTTTAATGGAAACCAAGGTGGCTAACTCGATATCACCTGCAGGGAAATAGGTGCGGTGAGTTTCTTGCGCTCGCCAAAGGAGCTGATTAAAAGACATACTAAAAAGTGCTGCAACGGCTTCTAAGCTCCAAGTCTCTGCCTTCTCAACCGCATTGCGTGCTGAAACAGCAGCAATTGCCGATTTCTTCGGCAATTGAATGAGTGGTTTTGTACTGGTTTGGACTTGGGTCATCGTGTTCTATTTTCTATTTTACTGCCTATCAATATCTCTCATCATGGCATTTAGCCTATATAAAGGGCCCGTTACACAATCGACAAAAAAAGAAAAACTAGTGTTCAAATATCCCTTATGACAAATACCACTAGCGATGCGGCCTGGGTAAAGCGAAGTCTTTCAGCAGTTTGGCACCCTTGCACGCAAATGAAGCAGCATGAATTATTTCCTCTAGTAGCCATTACCCATGGAAAAGGACCTTGGCTTTTTGATGCAAATAATAACGCTATTTTAGACGCGATTAGTTCTTGGTGGACGAATCTTTTCGGTCATGCGAATGCCCAAATTAATCAGGCCATTCAAACGCAATTAGAAAAAATTGAGCATGTGATGTTAGCGGGTTTTACCCACCCACCCGTGGTCGAATTATCGGAAAAACTGAGTGCCTTAACCCACGGGAATTTAGGCCATGCTTTTTATGCTTCGGACGGGGCCTCTGCAGTGGAAATTGCCCTCAAAATGAGTCATCATTTTTGGCGCATTACTGGGCAACCTAAAAAACGCCAATTTGTCTGCTTAGCTAATGGCTATCATGGTGAAACTTTAGGCGCACTTGCCGTGACTGATGTCGCCATTTTTAGACAAGCCTATGGTGATTTATTACAAACCGTCCATACCGTGATGTCGCCAGACTTACGCCAAGCACTGCCAGGCGAAAC
>CAILUH010000092.1 GCA_903837335.1 uncultured beta proteobacterium
ACTCCGGGGACCGGTATGGTCCAGACATTTCGATAGCCAAAGTTAATTAAACGCCCTGGCGTTGGATTCCAGCCTGCGCCAACGCTCGATTGAACAAAGCGGCTGAGCTGAGTATTGAATTGACCAAATAAATCTAGATTAAAGTTTCCCGGCAAACGGACCGTCCCCGCACCCAAGGTATCGGAATAGGTGGAGGGATTTTGCACGGTGGTTGAAGTTGACACTTTTTGCCCCTGAAATTGCTGTTGCTGCGCCACGATTACGGTGGCCCGTTCGGCACCAGTTTGAGCGTCTAGCAAGCGACTGGTTATACCCAAAGTAGCCTTGTTGGCATCGGATACGCGGTCATTACCAATAAACGTATTGGGGGCAAAAATTTGTGAAATACCAAAACCTTGGTCGCCGGTATCAAAGTTGGGCACATTGCTTTGATTCACATAAGGGGTGTAGACATAGTAAGCGCGAGGCTCTACCGTTAATAACATGTCTCGACCAAAAAACCCCTTTAACTCCGTGGCCTCTCGCTCAAATGCCATTCCACTATCTAAAGTGATGGTGGGGATAATAAAACCCTGTGCAGGGGCGGCTCCTGGGGTTGAAGAAACAGCGCTGTAGTTATTTGCCTGAAAAAAGATCTTCGGGGTAAGGTAATACCCAGGCGTGGTTTGCGAAGCAGTGATGCCCCCCTTAATTACACTGCGAGTGGCATCGCTATACGGGCCCGGTGCTGTGCCAGCTAAATTGCCAGCAATGTTGTATTGAAAACGGGTGAAATCAGCATTGAAATAAGCGTCGGGCCCTTTAAATGTTCCCGCCGTAGGAAAATTTAAAAAGTTATTTTTCACATACGAGGCTTTTATTTCCGGTAATATGTTATACGGTGCACCTACAATGCTAGCGGGATCAGGTTGTAAAGTTTGAAAAGTTAAAGTTCGTGCAGTGAAATTCCAGCCACCTAAAACACTATTCGCTGGCATCGCATAACTAGTGCCTAACTCTTGGCGAAATTGAGTGGTAACAGCAGACGCAATTGAACGTGAAAAGTCAATTGGATAAGTATTGTCTGAAACCTTGGCCACATTGGCGAAGGCATTCCAACCAGGCAAAATTGATTCACGATGTTGAAGATCGTATTTCCAACGCAAGGAGTTGGTTGTCCGATCATTCAGAATATCGGCTTGCAAAGTGCCCGTATATTTTGGCTCTAGGTAACGTAAATTGCCGCCCAACTGTAGTCCTCGATTACTCATATAGCGCGGCAAAATTAACAAATCGCGATTCGGGGCGATATCCATATAGTAAGGCTCAGTAACATCGATACCATTGGTCGTGCTATAGCCAGCTACGGGCGCTAAAAATCCTGAGCGGCGCTGATTCGAGGTTGGTAAAGTAAGGTAAGGCAAATACAGAATAGGTACATCAAAAAATCGCATCACACCATCTTTAACGGTCATGGTGCGTTGCTCTTGATCAAGATCGAGCTGACTAGCGCTGAAATACCAATCGAGATTATCTGGCGCGCAAGTAGTATAGATTGGCTTCTCTAATTGATAAGTATCTGCAGACGCTACGGTTAATTTATCCGCTCGACCGCGAACTCGGCTGTCACGAAATTCATAAGTGACATCTTCCATCCCCCCCTCGCGTGCGTCAACTCGCAACCGCGCTTTGGGTCCAGTGAAAACGACCGAGTCTTTTATTAACTCTGCATTACCAATTAAGTTGGCAGTATCCGAATCCGGGTCATACGTGATTTGGTCGGCCTTCATTATTGTTCCGCCACGACGAATTTGTGCCCGACCCTCCAATTTCATTTCCCGCTCAACTACCCCATCGATCGCATCACTTGCTGTAAAAGTGAGCGCCTGATCATCGGGAATGGGTTTACCAATGCGTAATTGATCATCGAATTTCAAACCTTTTTGGTAGCCCTTATCAGGAAATAAAGTAGTTACCGTTGGGGCTACTGCAGGCGGCGGAATGACCGCAGTTTGGGCGGCTGTTTCAGCTGCCAAACATAACAAGGTCGCGCCCAAAATCAATCGTGCGCTGGGGGATAAATGAACGGGGGCGCAAAGGCCGGCGCGACGGCGATAATGGCTCATAAATCTAGACTCGACTTATTATACGAACCGACCATGCTTGACTCTCGCTTATCTTCGCTACGCCAATGGCTAGGGGCTTTAGCTATCCCCTGGCAGCTCGATCTGGACTCTTTAGAACCGGCTTCGGCTGATGCCAGCTTTCGTCGCTACTTTCGTATTCGGTCAACTAAGCCCAATTATCCTACCCTGATTGTGATGGATGCGCCCCCCGCTAAAGAGTCAGTTGAGCCCTTTGTTCGAGTCGCCCGTTTATTCACCCAGGCCCAATTAAATGTACCTCAAATTCTGGCTGAAAATCAACCGGCTGGATTTCTCTTGCTCAGCGATTTGGGCAGCACGACGTATTTAGATGCGCTTACGCCAAGTAATGCTGACAAACTCTATCGCGAGGC
The DNA here is from genome assembly GCA_903837335.1 of uncultured beta proteobacterium. GTDB lineage: Bacteria > Pseudomonadota > Gammaproteobacteria > Burkholderiales > Burkholderiaceae > Polynucleobacter. The sequence continues at coordinate 2,498 of CAILUH010000092.1, forward strand.
CATCGTAACCTTAGTGCAATTGCAATTAGCTAGCCAAGCAAATATCTTGCCCGACTACGATACCGAACTTTTGCAACGCGAACTCGATTTATTTCCAGAGTGGTATTTACAACGTCATCTGCAAATGCATTTAAATCCTCAACAGCGCGACCAATTAAGTGCCTGCTTTAATCTCCTGATAAAAAATAATTTAGCGCAAAGCAAAGTCTTCGTCCATCGTGACTATCATTCACGCAATTTAATGTTATCGCCAAATATGAACCCCGGAGTTTTAGATTTTCAAGACGCTGTCTATGGGCCCATTACCTACGACTTAACTTCACTTTTACGCGATGCTTATATTCAATGGCCAGAAGAAAAGGTAATTGATTGGGCTATTTTTTACTGGGAATCTGCTCGCGCTGTAGGCTTAAAAGTATCACCAGACTTTGGGGATTTTTTTCGTGATTTTGAATGGATGGGACTGCAACGCCATTTAAAAATTTTAGGTATTTTTGCGCGCCTAAATTATCGCGATGGTAAAAATGGCTATCTAAAAGATATTCCTTTGGTATTGGATTACGTCCTTAAAGTTGCCAATCGATATGCCGAATTTAAACCCCTTGCTCGGCTTCTTGAGGCACTACATTAATGACCTATTCTGCAGCTATTGATACTTCAATTCCGTGCTTATTGCTAGCTGCTGGTCGGGGTGAGCGCATGCGTCCATTAACCGACTTCTTACCGAAACCACTCTTAGAAGTGCAAGGTAAGTCATTATTAAATTGGCATCTGGAAACTTTGCAGAGTGCCGGCATCAAACTGGTTGTGATAAATCTTGCCTGGTTGGGTGAAAAAATTAGCGCTGCACTAGGTACAGGTGCAGCCTTTGGTTTAAAAATTGATTACTCGCCAGAACATGAAGCTCTTGAAACGGCTGGCGGTATTTGTCAAGCGTTGCCGATTTTGGCTCCAGAAGATTATTTTATCGTCATGAATGGCGATGTTTTTTGCCCCAATTTTCCTCTCGCGCATTTATTGACTGTTTTAAGGAAAATGCGCTTAGCGACTGAAAAGAAATTGGCGCACCTTATTTTGGTACCCAACCCCAGGCAACATCCGGGTGGCGATTTTTACCTCCAGAATGGGGTAGTTTGGGCAGATGAAGGCCTTAAAATCAACATACCGCCCGTTCTTCAGCAGCAGCCTCATTTACTCGCAAATGCGGAACGCTTAACTTTCTCAGGTATTGGGATTTACCATCGAGACCTATTTAATGGCTTATTGCGGGGCGAAAAAGCCAAGCTAGCGCCTTTATTGGTCGCCGCAATGGCAAAAAATCAAGTGACCGGTGAAAAATATTTGGGTTCATGGCACGATGTAGGTAGCCCCGACCGCCTTAACGAGCTAAATCAGGGCCCCAAATAATCATGGACCAGCTTAATAACTCCTTTAATCCCAGCATTTATGCGGCCCGCCGTGCTCGCCTCGCAGACCTCATGCGTCAGCATACCGGTGGGGGGTTAGCCATAATTGCCACTGCGCCAGAGGCCTTTCGCAATCGTGATAGCGATTATCCCTATCGGCATGACAGTGATTTTTTCTACCTGACTGGCTTTGATGAGCCTGGCGCTACGCTCGCATTAAACGTCAGTGCAACCCAACTTGAATCACATCTATTTTGTCGACCTAAAGACCCAGAGCGCGAAATTTGGGATGGTTTACGTTTAGGGCCCGAGGCTGCACCCGAAAAACTGGGGGTTGATTTTGCTCATGCTAATGAAGCTCTCGATATCAAATTGCCTGAGTTAATTGCCGATCAAACCGCCTTGTATACGCGCTTAGCGAATAGTGCTGAAAATGATCGTCGGGTACGCTATTGGATTGAACAGGTGCGCCAACAGGCACGGGCGGGCGTCAATGCGCCATCCCAGTTACATGATATTGAAGCTTTGGTACATGAAATGCGTCTGCTTAAGGGCGCAGATGAAATTGTCACTATGCGTCAAGCGGCGATAATTTCTGCAAGAGCCCACTTACGGGCGATGCAAATGTGCCGCCCCGGTATGTACGAATATCAAATTGAAGCAGAGTTATTGCATGAATTTCGCCATAGTGGCGCACAAAGCGTTGCCTATAACAGTATTGTGGCTACGGGTGCAAATGCCTGCGTCTTGCATTACCGTGCAGGCGCTACCGAATTACGTAGTGGCGAGCTTTGCTTGATTGATGCTGGGTGTGAGCTAGATGGTTATGCTTCCGATATTACCCGCACCTTTCCGGTCAACGGTATTTTTTCTGGTCCGCAAAGGGCTTTGTATGACATCACCCAGACAGCCCAAGCAGCGGCAATTGCCTCTGCTCTTGTTGGCAATACTTTTATGCAACCACACGAAGCAGCTTTGCGCGTTCTAACCCAAGGTTTAATTGACGAAAAATTAATCCTATTAAGTGAAGTTGGATCGCTTGACAATGCCCTTGAGCTTGCTGCATATCGACCTTTTTATATGCATCGCACCAGCCATTGG
>CAILUH010000093.1 GCA_903837335.1 uncultured beta proteobacterium
AATTGCGTCCACCACAGCCCTAATGAACTGGGTAATTCACCCGTTGTACAACGCAGTAGCATAAAGTCATAACCTGCTCGAAAGCGGGGGGACTCAATGAGGCGATGGGGAAAACGACCTAAACGTTTTTCAAAACGCGGTTGCATAGTCCAAATTTCGCGCATATCTGCTTCGAAGCGTCGCTGAATAGTGATCCCATTATTTTGGCTGGTAATCGTGTCATCCATCGCGGCATGTAGAGCAGGAACATTAGCCATACCTCCAGCGATATTGCTGCGCCAGTTTTGGTTTAAATCGGGCCATAACAAACTAGCGAACAGAAAACCAGCAGAGACCCCTTTACCCGCTTGGATACGCTCATCGGTATTGGACAGCGATAGTTTGATGAACTCAGTGCCAGTGCTGCTGGCAGAATCGCCATCTAAGGCTTTATCGAGTAATGGCAACAAGCCATGATGAAGACCGGCAGCTCGAAGACCTTCAATAGCAGACCAAGAGTGTCCCGACATCAGTAGCTTAAGAATTTCGTCAAAGAGTCTTGCCGTTGGTACGTCGTGAATCAAGTCAGCCAACTCAGCAATCGGCGCACGGGTAGCTGGGTCGAGCGTAAAACCCGTTTTAGCTGCAAACCGAATGGCTCTGAGCATGCGAATGGGATCTTCACGGTAACGTTTACTAGGCTCACCAATCATCCGCAGCGTGCGTTTTTTCATGTCATCCATACCGCCGTGATAATCAAACACGGTTTCAGAAGCCGGATCGTAGTACATGGCATTTATGCTGAAGTCGCGGCGCTCCGCATCTTCAGCTTGTGAGCCCCACACATTGTCGCGTAAGATTCGCCCGCTTTCGGCGAGATGTTCGCCAACTTGATCAAGCATGGCGCGGAAGGTTGAAACCTCGATAATTTCAGGGCGCTCTTTGCCAAAAAAAGTGACATGTACGATTTGAAAACGTCGACCAATGAGGCGGGATTTACGAAATAATTTTTGTACTTGTTCGGGAGTGGCATTCGTTGCCACATCAAAATCTTTTGGGCTAATTCCTAGCACTAAATCACGCACAGCGCCACCAACAATAAAGGCCGAGTAACCCGCCTGTTGTAGTACTTGCGTTACTTTAACCGCATTTTTCGACAATAAATGGGGATCAATGCGATGGGTTTTTTTGCTAATACGTTGAGCAGCAGTTTGTTTGGCGTCAACTTTTTTAGGCTTGGGCTGACGTTTAATCAGCCCTTTAATAAATCGGGTAATCAATTGAAAAGCTCGAGAATAGGCCAGCCGCGTTTTTGGGCTTCGGCCCGCAAGAGCATATCAGGGTTGGTTGCGATAGGATTGGTGACTTTTTTAAGTAAGGGTAAATCATTCATTGAGTCAGAATAAAAATAACTACGCGGTAACTCTGCTAAAGCCATATTTAAACTGCGCAACCAAGCTTCGACCCGGTGTATTTTGCCATCACGAAAACTCGGTATTCCCTTAACTGCCCCCGTAAAATTTCCTTCTGGCCTATCACAATCGGTGGCAGGTTCAGTAGCAACCAAATGAGTAATGCCAAAACTTTCCACAATCGGTCGGGTAACAAAACTATTGGTAGCAGTAACCACACAACATAAATCACCCGCATCGAGATGGCGCTTGACTAAATCAAGCGCTTGCGCATGAACTTTTCCGGTAATGACTTCAGCCATAAATAGGTCATGCCAGGCTTTTAATTGTGGGCGGGAATGTTCTGCAAGAGGCTTTAAGGCAAAACTTAAAAATGCATCAATATCGAGCTTACCTTCTTTGTAGTCGCTGTAGAACTGCTCATTTTTTTGCGCAAATACAGTGCCATCTACCACACCAAGACGGACTAAAAATTGACCCCATTCATAGTCGCTATCGAAGTGCAATAGCGTATGGTCTAAATCAAATAATGCTAGTGTCGTCATCCAGCGTTACCAAGAGTTGAGGGGTTGGTTACATGCGGTTGAATTTGTAGTAATTCGCGCACGAGTGGCAAGGTAACAGCACGTTTCATTTCAAGAGAATAAGCATCAAGCGCATCTAATAAGGCCATTAAGTTTGGCATATCGCGGTAAAAACGCTGCAGTAGCCAAGGCAATACTTCGGGCGATAAATTTAAGCCGCGCTCTGTGGCAGCTTGTTGTAAGGCTTGCATTTTTTCCTCATCACTTAAGGGCTGTACTTGAAATACTAAGCCCCAAGCTAAGCGAGTACGTAAGTCTTCACGTAGTTGCAGGCCAGCCGGCGGGCTATTGCCGGCCATAAAAACATGTAAGTTACGGCTACCATGGACCAAATTTAAAATCCGAAAAAGTGCTGCAGATAAACGCTCATCAAGCTGATCGACATCATCAACAGTAATAATAGTTGCTCGTTCTTGGCTGAGGAAATGCGGTAATTTTTCTTCTAAACCCACCCAAGAAACAGGCTCATTTGCTTGCAAAGAAAAATGTTGCAGATGCAGTTGTGTCGCTGCGTTATTTAAGGCGCTTAGTAAATGGGTTCTGCCGGAACCCATTGTGCCCCACCAGTACAGCCAACGATAATTAAGCGCATGCAATGAAGTATCAGCAGGATTCATCTCCCAGCCCGAAACGAGTAATTGCAGATGAGCTAGTAAGGCTGCATTACCGGTCGCTAAAAAATTGTTTAGCGTCGCTTTTTGGGGCTGACTAAGATCAAGTGCAAATTGTTTTGGCAGCGCTGAATTTGGGGTCTTCACGATTATTTTTTAGAACCTTGATACCAACTAGACTCAAGATAGAGAGACCAAGCAAATTGAATCAGCACCAAACTTACGGCACTAGCTGGTAGGGCTAGTAGTACCCCAAAAAATCCAAATAACTTACCAAAGATAAGTAAGGCAAATAAGACCGCAACTGGGTGAAGGCCAATCCGTTCGCCGACTAGGCGCGGGGTTAAGAAAAAGCCCTCTAACATTTGGCCGATTCCAAATACCACCAATACACCAACAAGCTCTGCGCCCAAACCAAATTGTAAAAGGGCCGATAGTAATGCGAGGATAAAACCAAGCCAGAAGCCTAGATAGGGAATGATCACAACGATTGCAGTGAATACCCCCAAAGCAATTGCGCCCCGCACACCCACAATCGAGAGGCCGGAGCAATAATAAATTGCCATTACGAGAATGACCAAAATTTGTCCACGTAAATATTGCGACAGGAGGCCATCAGTTTTTGCGCAAAGGTGTTGCGCAGTTGTTTGAAAACGCAAAGGAATTAATTTTTTTAAATACTGAAAGAAGTGATTCCAATCAAGTAAAAGATAAAAGAGAACAAATAGCGTTAAGACTAAATCGATCAAGACACTCAGGATTGATCCGCCAGAAGAAAGAATCGTACCTAGGGTCGTGTTCACTACATTTTTGGCGTTATCACTCACCAAAGCACTAATTTTTTGGGTAGCAATTGCTTTAATTGCGACCCAGTCAAAGACAATATTGTGTTCGGCTAATTTTGGTGCCAACCATATTTGGGTTTTTTCAATCCACTCTGGTAGCTGAGTTTTAATTAGGGGAATTTCCTGGCTAATTAAGCTAATGAGCAAAATGACAATACCGGCAAGCAGGCTTAGGCCAAAAATCATCGCTAAGCAAGCAGCTAGCGATTTTGGTAGCCGATGCTGCTCAAGCCATAATGCAACTGGGCGTAAAGCGTACGCCAAAATGAAGGCTGCCAAGAAGGGAGTAAAAATTTCGGCCATAGGGCATTGATCCTCTAGAATTCAATGATTCTAACGATCAAGTTCAGTTCACCCCTAAATAGCACCTATTTTTTATGACTAAATCTTCCTCCCCCCAGGCTACAAGCCTTTCTTATCGTGATGCTGGAGTCGATATCGACGCCGGTGACGCGCTGGTTGAGCGGATCAAGCCGCTAGCCAAAAAAACCATGCGTGAGGGCGTTTTAGCAGGTATTGGCGGGTTTGGAGCGCTATTTGAGGTGCCAAAGCGCTATCGAGAGCCCGTTTTGGTGGCCGGTACCGACGGAGTTGGAACCAAACTAAGGCTGGCTTTTGAATGGAATTGCCATGGCACTATTGGCCAAGATTTAGTGGCCATGAGTGTGAATGATATTTTGGTGCAGGGTGCTGAACCTTTATTTTTCCTCGATTATTTTGCTTGCGGCCAATTAACGATCGATACGGCAGCCAGTGTGATTGGTGGCATTGCGAAAGGATGTGAAATTGCGGGTTGCGCGCTGATTGGTGGAGAGACGGCTGAGATGCCTGGCATGTATCCCCCTGGAGAATATGATTTGGCAGGCTTTGCAGTGGGAGCAGTTGAAAAATCAAAAATCATTAATGGCTCACGCATTTGCGCTGGCGATATCGTTTTGGCAATTGCCTCTAGCGGCGCTCACAGTAACGGTTATTCTTTAGTGCGAAAAATTATTGAGCGTGCTGGTGCAAAGCCGGATGATGATTTAGATGGTAGGCCATTAATAGATGCGGTGATGGCACCGACGGAAATTTACGTTAAACCGTTATTAAAACTGATGTCAGAAATTGACATTAAAGGCTTGGCGCATATTACTGGCGGTGGCATTGTTGACAATGTGCCGCGAGTTTTACCAGAAAATATGCAGGCGGTTATACAGCGCGACACTTGGGAGTTCCCTGCATTGTTTCGCTGGTTACAAACCCAGGGCAGTGTAGCTGATGCAGAAATGGTGCGGGTATTTAACTGTGGCATTGGGATGGTATTAATTGTTGCGCCCGAGCTTGCGGCTACCGCAATACAGTCATTAGCAACTCAGGGCTTAACGGTTTGGGTGGCTGGTGCAGTACGTGAGCGTCCCAGTGGCGAGGCTCAAACTCTGGTCATTTAATGTTGAGCTGCTCTAAGCAATAAGCGAGAGCTTGTTGTTGACCATTGGTCGTGAGTGAATCAAAGCATTGCCGGGTTGCAATCGCCC
>CAILUH010000094.1 GCA_903837335.1 uncultured beta proteobacterium
ACCCGTCATGAAACCGAACTGCAATGAGGGGGTGATGAGCAAAATTGCAAAGACACCAACAATGGGAATTAAGATCGCTAGTTGGACTAAAAAAATATACAAAAACACAAGCATTAAAAAGCCCAACGGGTTTTGTTTAAATAGCCATATGCCTTGGCGAATCCAGACGTAGCCTTGCTGGGCATTAACACTATTCAGTTTCATAAGAGATTATTTTTTTGCTTACGACGACTATCTAAGATCGCCTCAAAGTGATTAGGGTTATGGGCAGTGAGCATTTGCGCGTTGCGGGGTAAATAAAAATCCCATAAGCGCGAAATCCAAAAGCGTAATGCGGCTGCACGAAGCATAGCAGACCAACTGCGCTTTTCGTCCGCACTCAAGGGGCGAATAGTTTGATAAGCATTTAGCAAGGCAGCCAGACGCTGCTCATCTAAATCGGCTTGGTTGGTATTAAGACACCAGTCGTTGGCGGTCACCGCGAGATCAAATAACCATTTATCGGTACCGGCAAAGTAAAAGTCAAATAGGCCACCTAACTGGGTTTGCTGTTGGTGCTCGACAAACAGTACGTTATCGCGAAATAAATCACAGTGACTAGCGCCAGAGGGTAGCCGCTCAAAATCAGCGCTCGCAAAGAATGCTGCTTGAAATTGCAACTCGCTATTTAAGAGGCTTTGTTGGGTACTGGAAAGATGAGGCAGTATGGCAGGAGCAGTTTGTTGCCACCAAGCGAGACTACGTAAATTGGCCTGCACAGTCGGAAAATCTGCTCCAGCTAAATGCATTTTGGCCAGCATCGCACCAACCATCGCACAGTTTTCGGCAGTGGGTTGCAGGTGCGATTGACCTGGTAATTTAGTGACAATCGCAGCGGGTTTGTCATGGAGGGTAAAAAGGATCTTTCCAGCGCGATTAGCAATTGGCTTGGGTACAGGAATACCTTTATTGGCGAGGTGCAACATCAGCTCTAGATAGTAGGGCAACTGCGCAGCAGTTAAGCGCTCAAAAATTGTTAGAACATACTCATGAGTCTCATCGGCTTGCGCTACATCAAGAAAAAAATTGGAATTCTCGATACCGCCATGAATGCCTCTTAAATCCATTGCCTTGCCAAGGGAAAATTCGTGTTCGAGCCAGGGTGCAATTTCAGAGAGGGTAAGCGGGGTATAAACGGCCATAGTCTAAAACCAATTTATTGCAGCGGTAGGTTGAAGCTAGGTACGCTGAGAATAGTAGTGGCGGGCTCGCGTGCACCCGGCATCAAAGAGGAGGGGTGAGACATGTCGTAGACGCCTAATGGACCTTTAACCTGAACGCTAGTAGGGCTATGAGCATCTCGATATTCCGTAATTTGCGTCCCATTTGAGCTGGTATGCGTAAAAGAGGGCTGGTGATTTAACTTGCTGTTCGCCTTGGTTGAGGCTTTACTGCTTGGCGATGGGGCGCGACCATTAATTTCTTGCAGATCTTCTGGGCTCAGTGCTTGCAGATTACCTGCTTGAGCCAGAACCGGTAGGGGTCCCAAAACCAGGCTGCCCCAAAAAAAGCTTAAAAGACATGCCAAGCTTGCTGGAAGGCGGGTCAAGCGAAGATGGCGCATCTTTAAAATCCTCTATTTATGAATGTTAGGCAACTAGATTGTACGATTGCGGTATGACTAAACACAGACTCCTATTAATTGACGGTTCTAGCTACCTTTATCGGGCATTTCATGCGATGCCCGATTTACGCAATGGGGCAGGGGAGCCAACTGGCGCTATTTATGGCATGGTCAATATGCTCCGCCGGGCGCGAAGCGATATTGCTGCTGATCATATTGCCTGCATCTTCGATGCCAAGGGCAAAACTTTTCGCGATGAGATGTATGACCAGTACAAGGCAAACCGCTCACCCATGCCGGAAGACTTGGTTAAACAAATTGAGCCAATTCATGCGATGGTGCGAGCCATGGGTTGGCCGATCTTGATGGTGTCAGGCGTTGAGGCCGACGATGTGATCGGCACCTTAGCGACCCAAGCAAGTGCCGCTGGTTGGGAAACGATTATCTCTACTGGCGATAAAGATTTAGCCCAATTAGTGAATTCTTCGGTCTCATTAATTAACACGATGACCAATGAGCGCTTGGACATTGCCGGGGTGATAAATAAATTCGGCGTGCCTCCCGAACGTATTGTCGATTACCTCACCATTATTGGTGATACTGTAGATAACGTACCGGGGGTGCCCAAAGCTGGCCCTAAGACGGCTAATAAGTGGTTGGCTGAGTTTGGCGATTTAGATAATTTAATGGCCTCAGCTGAATTGGTCAAAGGTGTGGTGGGCGAAAATTTACGCGCTAGCTTGCCTTGGTTATTGCGCGCACGCGAATTGCTCACCATTAAAACGGACTGTGAGCTATCGTCTCACTTGCCCAGCTTGGATGACTTACATGCAGTTGCAGAGGATGCGCCAAAATTACGCGAGTTATTCGAGCGCTACGCCTTTAAAACTTGGTTAAGGGATATTGCTGCTGTAGCAGAAAAGCCAGCTGGCGAAGCTTTAACCATTGCTGCTGGCATTGTCAGTACCACGGCCGAAGTGCTAACAGATACCGTAGGGCGTAATTATGAGTGCATTGTTGATGAGGCGGGATTCGAGCGCTGGTTAGCAAAGCTGCAACAAGCTGAACTTGTCGCCGTCGATACCGAAACTACGGGCTTAGATGCACTTGTAGCCGAGCTCGTCGGAATTTCTTTTGCGGTAGAGGCAGGCGAGGCCTGCTATATACCCGTAGCTCATCGCACTGGCGAAACCCATCTCGATCGCGCCTGGGTATTAGCGCGTTTAGCGCCTTGGCTAGAAGATGCCAGCAAAGCTAAGGTGGGACAGAACCTGAAATATGATGCCCACATCTTTGCTAACTATGGCGTAACCCTGCAGGGAATTGCATTTGATACTTTGCTTGAATCCTATGTATTGGAATCGCACTTACCGCACAATATGGATAGCATGGCTGAACGACATTTAGGTATCAAGACCATTCGTTATGAAGAAGTTTGCGGCAAAGGCGTGCATCAAATTGGGTTTGATCAAGTCGACTTAGCCACGGCGAGTAATTACGCTGCTGAAGACGCTGATATCACCCTGCGTTTGCACCAATTTTTATGGCCCCAAATTGCGCAAAATCCAGGGCTTTGTTATGTGTATCAGCAAATAGAATTACCGGCGATGCGCGTGTTGGGCATTATGGAAAGTAATGGCATTAAGGTTGATACTGCCTTATTGGCTAAGCAAGGCCAAACCGTGGGGAAGCGCCTTTTATCCCTCGAGACAGAAATTCATCAACTTGCGGGACAACCATTTAACATTCAGTCACCCAAACAAATTGGCGAGATTTTATTTGGCCAGTTGCAATTACCCGTGATTAAAAAAACGCCGGCAGGCGCACCCTCAACCGATGAAGAAGTTTTACAAAAATTAGCTGAAGACTATCCTTTGCCTGCACGTATATTAGATTACCGCAGTTTAGCGAAGCTGATGTCGACCTATATTGAAAAATTACCTCGCATGGTAAATCCGAAAACAGGTCGAGTACACACCAATTTTTCTCAAGCGGTTGCCGTCACTGGCCGCTTAGCCTCGAGCGATCCCAATTTACAAAATATTCCTGTGCGCACTGAAGAAGGTCGGCGCATTCGAGAGGCATTTGTTGCGGCTGATGGTTGCAAGTTGGTTTCTGCTGATTATTCCCAAATTGAATTGCGCATCATGGCGCACATTGCGCAAGATGAAAATTTACTGGCTGCTTTTGCTGCCGGCTTAGATGTGCATCAAGCGACTGCGGCAGAAATATTTGGCATTGCCTTAGCGACAGTAACTGCTGAGCAACGCCGTTATGCCAAGGTGATTAACTTCGGTTTAATTTATGGCATGAGTGCCTTTGGCTTAGCAGGTAACCTAGGCATTGAGCGGGCAGCAGCGCAAAAATACATTGATACTTATTTTCAGCGCTATCCAGGGGTAGTCCAATACATGGAACGAACAAGGCTCGAAGCGCGAGAAAGTGGCTACGTAGAAACCGTTTTCGGGCGACGTTTATGGTTGCCTGAAATTAAAAGTTCCGGTCCGCGGCGACAGGGCGCAGAACGCGCAGCCATTAACGCGCCCATGCAAGGTACAGCTGCCGATTTAATTAAATTAGCCATGATTGCCGTGCAGCAGTGGATTGAAGCAGAGCAATTGCAAACCCGCTTGCTTTTGCAGGTGCATGATGAATTAATATTTGATGCGCCATTTGCCGAAGTAGATCGTTTACGTGACGCTTTACCAGGTTTAATGGGCTCGGTGGCACAATTGCGCGTACCCCTTGTGGTAAGTATTGGTGTGGGTGATAACTGGGAAGAAGCGCATTAAGTAGATAGGCCAAGATAGTTGGCAACTAAAATTAAGGAGAGGCAATGCAAAATCAACGGCGGCAATTTATGCAAACTTCAGTAGCTTCTGCTGCGTCTGCTGCTTCGGCAGTCTCGACTGTATCCATCGGTGGCTTGGGCGTCGGTTTCGTAGCCGCAGCGCAGCCCGTGATAGCGGCAGCGATTCAAACGGATTTCGTCGGGATTGAAGCCAGTGAGCAAACCATTACCGTCGGAAATACGAAGGTGCCTCTCTACACCGCACGCCCAAATAAAACCACTGGGCCTTTGCCG
>CAILUH010000095.1 GCA_903837335.1 uncultured beta proteobacterium
AAAGCGCATGGCTTGAAATATCTTGAGCGCGTTGGCCTAATGGAGCAAAAAGACAAGTTTCCAGGCCAGCTATCGGGTGGGCAGCAGCAGCGCGTAGCCATTGCCCGCGCCTTAACGATGGATCCCATTGTGATGTTATTCGATGAGCCCACTTCCGCTTTAGACCCCGAGATGGTGGGTGAAGTCTTAGATGTCATGGTTAAGCTTGCGCAAGATGGGATGACCATGTGCTGTGTAACGCATGAAATGGGCTTTGCGCGCAAAGTAAGTCATCGGGTAATTTTTATGGATCAAGGGCGCATTGTCGAAGATTGTTCGCGTGACGATTTCTTCAACCGACCTGAAGCGCGTTCGCAAAGAGCCAAAGACTTTTTGTCAAAAATTTTGGCGCACTAAAAACCAAGTACCTTTTTAAGGAATTAAGAACCCTATTCTTTCTTTGCCGCCTTAGGTCGTTTGCCAATGGGCACTTGTAAATTGATTTCTTTCCCTTTGCGCAATATTTTTAAATTGGCCTGGTTACCTGGACCGAGTTGAGCAATCGCATTGAGCAGGGCAGTCGTATCGGTAGTTGGGCGCTCATTTACCGCAATTAAAATATCTCCGGGCTTAACGCCACCACGATCTGCTGGACCACCTTCTAAAACACCCGACAATAAAACGCCAGAAGTTGTGCTGGGTAGATTAAATGATTGAATTAATTCTTTAGATAAGTTTTGGGGCTCGACACCAATCCAGCCGCGCGTGACGCTGCCGTTGGTGAGAATCGACTCCATGACTTGTTTTGCTAAGTTCACCGGAATAGCAAAACCAATTCCCATTGAGCCGCCACTGCGCGAGTAGATTGCCGTGTTAATCCCAATTAAATGACCACGCGTATCCACTAAAGCGCCACCCGAATTGCCGGGATTAATCGCTGCATCGGTTTGAATAAAATTTTCGAAGGTATTGATACCTAAATGATCGCGCCCAAGCGCTGAGACAATGCCAGAGGTTACTGTTTGGCCTACACCAAAGGGATTCCCAATCGCTAAGACGATGTCGCCAACATGCACCGATTCTATTTTCCCCAGGGTAATGGGTGGCGGCAATTGCTTGAGATCAATTTTAAGTACAGCAATATCGGTATCGGGGTCACTGCCAATTACTTTAGCTTTAGTTTTTCTCCCGTCAGATAGGGCAATATCAATATCATCAGCGCCGGCAATAACATGGTGATTAGTGAGGATGACGCCTTCGGGGCTCACCAAAACACCCGAGCCTAAGCTGGTGCTTGGCTCATCTACTGGCCCTTGTTCGCCAAAGAAAAATTGATACCACGGTTCATTGCGATGGGCATTATTTCCCCCATTTAAGCTTTTAGCCAGGGCCTTACTACTAAAAATATTGACTACTGCCGGCATTGAACGCTTGGCTGCTTCGTAGTGTGAGCCAGGGCTAATCGAGTGTCCGTCATAACTAGCCTCTTTAAGGCTGACGTTATCGACGAGAGAGCTAATTTGAACGCCTGACAGCCAACTGGGTTTGAGGGTTGCCACAATAAACCAAACGGCTAATAAGACCGTAATGACTTGGGCAAATAAAAGCCAGAGGCGTTTCATCATATCAATCCAAAATTGAGCAGTATGCAGTCTATTTTTTTAAGCTGTCACGAATTTCACGCAAGAGGGTAATATCCTCTGGCTCAGGAGGAGGCTTTGCCGGAGCCTGCTCTGTAGCATCGCTTAAGCGTACGCGATTAACGATTTTGACCATTTGAAAAATCACAAAGGCCAGCAAAACAAAGTTAATTGCAATGGTAATGAAATTGCCATAAGCAAAGAGGGGTACACCCGCCTTCTTCAGGGCCTCATAAGTACGGGGCACACCTTCAGGAGCTTGTCCTAAAATAAAAAAGAGATTGGTAAAGTCAATCCTGCCCCCCAGTAGGGTAGAGAGCAGGGGCATCACCAGATCATTAACCAGAGAATCGACAATTTTGGCAAAAGCAGCACCAATAATGACACCAACGGCCAAGTCAATCACACTGCCTTTAACGGCAAATTCGCGAAATTCCTTTAAGACTCCCATACGCAATTCCTTTTCAGTTAACAGTATGTTTAACGCATAAACCCCTTTTTACTTTAAAATAGGTGGTTTAAGCAATTTTTACCCATAAAATGCATTTTTCAAGGAATTGTGTAAATGAGTGACAAGCCTAGTACCGATAAAAGTCGGCGGAATTGGTTAATTGCCACCTCTGTCGTGGGGGGAATTGGTGGGGCAGTTGTCATTGTGCCTTTTGTGACAAGTTTTCAGCCATCCGAGCGTGCCAAGGCTGCAGGCGCCCCTGTCGAGGTCGATATCAGTGGTATGAAGCCTGATGAGGTCAGAACCGTTGAATGGCGTGGTAAACCGGTATGGGTGGTTAGGCGCACCCCAGAGCAGGTGGCCGAGCTCCCCAAAAATGATCCCGAGCTGGCCGACCCGAATTCCTTACGCAATCAAGACTCCCTTACGCCGCCATATGCGCGCAATCAGTACCGTTCGATTAAACCCGAATATTTTGTGGCGGTAGGTATTTGCACCCATTTAGGCTGTTCACCTTCGGCTAAATTTGAAGCGGGCGCCCAACCTTCTTTGCCCAATAATTGGCCTGGTGGCTGGTTATGCCCCTGCCATGGGTCTACATTCGATTTTGCTGGCCGAGTCTATAAAAATAAACCCGCTCCCGATAATCTCGAAGTGCCACCCCATAAGTACTTAAGTGCTACCAAGATTTTAATTGGTGACGATGCAAAAGCCTAACTAGAAAGCTCAGGAGAAATACATGGCATTCCATGAAATAAAAGTCCCAGACAATGCGCCAGTAGCGCAAAAATTGCTGGCTTGGGTTGATTCACGTTTTCCTTTATCGGCAACCATTAAGGCTCACCTTACGGGTTACTATGCCCCTAAAAATCTGAATTTTTGGTATGTCTTTGGTGCCCTTTCAATTGTTGTTTTAGCCAATCAAATCATTACTGGCATTTTCTTAACCATGAATTACAAACCCGATGCCGCTAAAGCATTCCAGTCGGTTGAATACATCATGCGTGAAGTGCCATTCGGCTGGTTAATTCGTTACATGCATTCGACAGGCGCCTCAATGTTTTTCATCGTGGTTTACTTGCATATGTTCCGCGGGATGATTTACGGCTCTTATCGCAAACCCCGCGAACTAATTTGGATTTTTGGTACTGCCATCTTTTTGTCTTTAATGGGCGAAGCCTTTTTTGGCTACCTCTTGCCCTGGGGCCAAATGTCGTATTGGGGCGCGCAAGTAATCGTGAACTTATTCTCGGCAATTCCCCTGATTGGCCCAGATTTGTCATTATGGTTGCGCGGCGATTATGTGGTGGGTGATGCAACCTTAAATCGCTTTTTTGCCTTTCACGTCATCGCTATTCCATTGGTTTTAGTTGGCTTAGTCGCCGCACACATTGTGGCTTTACATGAAGTAGGCTCAAATAATCCCGATGGCGTCGAAATTAAAGAAACACTCGATGCAGAGGGACATCCCGTTGATGGCGTGCCTTTTCATCCTTTTTATACTGTGCATGACGTAATGGCGCTGAGTGTATTTTTAATTATCTTTGCGCTAATTATCTTTTTTGCTCCCGAGATGGGCGGCTACTTTATCGAAGCGAATAATTTTATCCCCGCAAATCCATTTCAAACCCCAGCGCACATTGCCCCAGTTTGGTATTTCACGCCTTTCTACTCGATGTTGCGTGCCACTACTACTAGCTTCTTAATTCCTTTATGGATCTTTTTTGCGGTGATTTTAGGAATGGCAGCGTTGCGCGCGAAGGTATTTATAGTGAAAGCGGGCTGTGCTGTGGTTCTGGCGGCGCTGGCGATTGGCTTTTATTTTCTTGATGCCAAATTTTGGGGCGTCGTCATCATGGGCGGATCAGTTGTAGTTATTTTCTTCTTGCCGTGGCTTGATTACTCGAAAGTGAAATCCATTCGCTATCGCCCCGATTTTCACAAGTATATTTACGGTGTATTTGTGGTGAGCTTTATTATTTTGGGCTACTTGGGAATTCAGCCGCCATCTCCTGTGTTTGAAAAGATTTCACAGATTTGCACCATTTATTATTTGGGCTTTTTCTTGGCAATGCCTTTTTGGAGCCAGCTTGGCGAATTCAAGCCGGTTCCAAGCCGCGTCACTTTCCAGTCCCATTGATTTGGACTACTAAGAAAAATTAGGAACTAGCATGCAATCGATTCTGTCAATCTTCAACACCATTTGCCGAACTAGTGCTTTGATAGCAGCCTGTAGTTTTTTATTGGCTACTCAAGTTAGCGCTAATGAAGGCGGTTTTCCTCTCGATGCCGCACCCCAGAGAGTGAGCAATCATGCCTCACTACAAAACGGCGCTAAGCTTTATGTCAACTATTGCGCTGGCTGTCATTCGGCTGAAGCGGTTCGCTATAGTAGCTTGCGCGACATTGGCCTCACTGATCAGCAAATTAAAGATAATTTAATTTTAAATGGTGCCAAATTGGGCGACTTAATGACCATCTCCATGTCTCCGAAAGATGCTAAAGAGTGGTTTGGTAAAGCGCCGCCCGATTTATCGGTAGAAGCACGAGCCCGGGGAACGGATTGGATTTATACCTATTTACGGACTTTTTATAAAGATGATTCAACCCCAACGGGGTGGAATAATTTGGTCTACCCCAATGTGGGAATGCCCCATGCACTATGGCAATTACAGGGCGAACGAGGAGCTAAATTTGAAGAAATCAAAGATCCGCACGACCCCGCGAGAATGGAAAAAAAGTTCCTTGGCTTTGAGCAAATCACCCCCGGAACCATGAAAACTGCAGAATACGACGATAATGTAGCAGACTTAGTCGCATTCATGTCTTGGATGGCGGAACCAGTGCAACTAGAGCGTAAGCGTCTGGGTGTCTTGGTAGTCTTATTTTTGGCGCTATTTGCTGTATTGGCATGGCGCCTGAATAAGGCCTATTGGAAAAACATTCACTAAGTTATTTTTTTAAGGATATTTGCATATGATGGTGTTGTACTCGGGCACAAACTGCCCATTCTCGCAACGCTGCCGCCTAGTGTTATTCGAAAAAGGCATGGATTTTGAGATTCGAGATGTTGATTTATTCAACAAACCCGAAGATATCTCAGTCATGAACCCTTACGCACAGGTGCCTATTTTGGTTGAACGGGATTTGATTTTGTATGAATCCAACATCATTAATGAGTATATCGATGAGCGTTTTCCACACCCCCAATTAATGCCGCCCGACCCTGTTGCGCGCGCGCGCGCAAGGCTATTCCTCTTCAATTTTGAAAAAGAACTATTTATTCATGTCATTGGCTTGGAAAATGAAAAAGGGAAGGCTGCAGAAAAGTTACACGATAAAGCCCGCCTGGCAATCCGTGATCGCTTAACGCAGTTAGCCCCAATCTTTATCAAAAACAAGTACATGTTAGGGGATGATTTTTCCATGCTTGATGTGGCTATCGCGCCGTTGTTATGGCGTCTTGAGCACTATGGTATTGATTTATCGCGTAACGCTGCGCCTTTGCTTAAGTATGCCGAACGTATTTTCAGTCGCCCAGCTTATATTGAGGCTTTAACTCCTTCCGAAAAAGTCATGCGTCGCTAAGCAGTTTCAGACTCAGACCTAAATTAGGGGTTTTGCACCCGTCGAACATATGGCCGATCAAATCCCTAGTACCAAACCTTATTTAATTCGCGCACTACATCAGTGGTGTAGCGATTTTGGTTTTACCCCATTCATTGCAGTTTTTGTAGATCAGCGGGTTGAAGTGCCAATGGAGTTTGTCAAAAATGATGAGATTGTTTTAAATCTTTCAACTGAAGCATGCCATGAGTTACAGCTTGAAAATGACTGGATTAGTTTCCAAGCCCGCTTTAGTGGCGTACCGAAAAAAGTCTTTGTACCCATTTCACATGTCTTAGCAATTTATGCACGTGAAAATGGTCAAGGCATGTCCTTTCCTTTTGAGGCAATCACACCAGATGCTACAGGGGATGCTACCAGCAAAAGTAAGCAAACTACGCCTAGCCGACCAAGCTTAAAAATTGTTAAGTAATGTCTAATGAGCATGGATATGCAGATGCAGCTGCCACCCTTATTAATTACTTCAGCAATTACGATTGCTGATCAGCAACCCGTTATTGGCGATCCCGATGAGCGCTTACGACTTACTTTAGTGGCGATTGGTAAATGGCTAGAGCTTGAGCCAGAGATTCAAATGGTGATTTGTGATGGCTCTAATTTTGACTTATCTACCATCATGCGAACCCATTTCCCCCAAGCCAAAATTGAATGCCTCCATTTTCAAAATGATGCTGCTCTTGTTGCTAAGCTTGGCAAAGGGTATGGTGAAGGTGAAATCATTAACTATGCTTTAGATCATTCAAAGCACTTGCAGGCAGCTAGTTTTTTTATTAAATGCACCTCAAAAGTATGGATAAAAAACTTTTCAGCTTGCCTGCGGTATTGGAATGGTAGATTTATTTGTAATGCTGATTTTTCAAATGTAACGAAATTTAAGCCTTACACCTTAAACCATATTGATACCCGTTTTTTTATCGTTGATAAGGCGTTTTATCGCGAAACTTTCGCGCAAGCCTATTTACAAGTTAACGATCCGCTGCGGCAGACGATTGAACAGTGCTTTAAAAAAATCGTTTTAGAAAAAAAACTCCAAGGATTTATATTGCCTATTTGGCCGGCTTTAGCCGGTTTTGCTGGTTCAACTGGTGAAGACTACGAGCTTTCACGTTTAGGCATTTGGAAGGAAGATTTCAAGCGTATGGTACTCCGTTGGCGCTCGCCCTTGGTAGCACATAAGTAGTTTAAAATGGCTGCATGCCCCATTAGCTCATCTGGTAGAGCAACTGATTTGTAATCAGTAGGTGGTCTGTTCGAGTCGGACATGGGGCACCACTCTTTTCGATTGAAAATTACTACCCATGGCTAGCGAGTTTGAGACCATTACCGGAATTGGCATTCAATGTGCTCAGGCTGGTAAAAACCAAGAAGCGCTTGAGTGGTTTACAAAAGGGGTAGCCTTAAGCCCTAAATCAGCGCTCGCTTATCTCTACCAAGCAAATGCCTATAGCGCCCTAGGAAATTTAGCGGCGGCGTTAAAAAGCTATAACAAGGCAATTGATTTAAATCCCCAATTTGTTGAGGCTTATAACAATCTTGGTTTGTTATTAATTCAACAGAACGATTATCGCAATGCCTTAATTTATTTTGCGCAAGCGATTCGGGTTGATGCCCAATTTTGTGAGACTTATCTGAACCAAGGCTTCGCTTTATTTGCTTTAGGCGAGTATGCTGCGGCTTTACAAAGTTATGAAAAAGCACTCCAACTGCAACCAAATCATGCGCTTGCTTATAATAATTTAGGCAATACTTACAAGGCTTTAGAAAAACCGCTGGAGGCATTGCAGTGTTACGAAAAAGCGCTTGCAATAAATCCCGGCCTTGCCGACCCTTGGTATAACCGCGGTATTTTATTGGGGGATATGGGTCAAGAGCAGGAGGGCACTCTTAGTTGCGATAAAGCGCTAGCGATTAACCCGCAGTTAGCGCGCGCCAAGTGGGCAAGAACCTTTCTCCAAATTCCACAAATTGCGGCTTTTGACGACGATCCACAAGTTGCTCGCACCCAATTTATAGCTAGCCTAGCGGCATTAGATACTTGGTTTGCTGAGCGCGAAAGCAATACTGGCAGTTCACTAGGGACTGAGGTTGGACCCGATGTGGTGGGTAGCTTTCAACCGTTTTATTTGGCTTATCAAGCAGAAAACAATCGTCAATTAATGACCACCTATGGTCAGTTATGCCGTCGTTTAATGGCAAATTGGGAGCAAAGCCAGGGTTACAAAGCCCGCGATTTTGCGGTCCGCGGACGAATCCGTCTGGGCATTGTAAGCCGTTATTTATGTGACCATCCCGTATGGAATGCTTTTTTAAGAGGCCTTGCACACCATTTAAAACGTAGCGAATTTGAATTAATTTTCTTTTATTTAGGGCGGGTGCACGATCAAGAAACGCAACTAGCACGCTCTTTAGCAACTTCATTTATTGAAGGTAAGACGGCAGTAAGCGATTGGGCTGAAACGATCTTAGCCCAACAAGTTGAAGTTTTAATTTATCCCGATGTTGGCATGGATCAAATGACAACCAAGCTGGCCAGCTTGAGATTAGCTCCCTTGCAACTGGTGATGTGGGGACATCCAGAAACCACTGGTTTACCGACAATGGACTATTTTGTTTCGGCACAGTGTTTTGAAAATGCGGCTTCGCCCAATAACTATTCAGAACAATTATTGGCCTTGTCAAATTTAGGCTGTTGCTATGAGCGGCTGAGTGTCAATCCCACTGAAGTGAATTTAACGCACTTTGGCATCAATACTAAATTACCCATTTTGGTTTGTCCCGGCAGCATTTTTAAATATGCTGCGCAATTCGACTGTGTTTTGGTAGAAATTGCCCGTCGCTTAGGGGCCTGCCAGCTCGTCTTTTTTGTGGCGAGTAGCAAAGCCAATTTAACAGTGCGCTTTGAGGCACGGCTAACCCAAGCCTTTGCTAAGGAGCAACTGCAGTTAAGTGATTACGTGGTATTTATTCCTTGGCTTGAGCGCCCAGATTTTTTTAGCCTGATGCAGCAGGCCGATGTATTTTTAGATACGCTGGGATTTTCTGGTTTCAATACCGCTATGCAAGCCATTGAATGTGATTTACCAATCGTCACGATGGCCGGAGAATTTATGCGTGGTCGGCTTGCTGCTGGAATTTTACAGCGTCTTAATTTACCTGAATTAATCACTCACTCAACTGAAGAGTACATCGCGCTTGCAGTCAGACTAGCACAAGACTCGACCTACCGCGCCAGTATCGTTGCACAAATACAGGCAAACCGCGATGTGTTATTCAATGATGTTTTGCCCATCCGTGAACTTGAGGCATTTTTAAGCGCGCACTGCCGAAGTTAATGGTGCAAGTTGCTGCGGCGGGTTTCTGGTAAATAAAAAATAGCGAGCAGCGCCGCGCTAGCTAAAAAGACGGTGGGGTACCAAAGCCCAACTAAGGGGCTGGCCCAGGTTTGATTGAGCCAAGTAACAATTAAGGGTAGTAGCCCACCAATCCAGCCCGCCGCAAAATTATGTGGCAAGGTGGCAGCGCTACTGCGCCGCTTTGCAGGAAAGAGCTCAGCCAATAAAGCCGATTGCGGGCCAATGACTAAGGCCAATGGTATCGAGAGCAGAACCAAAACCAAACCAAGTGCAAGGCTATTTTGCCCTGCATTGCTAGCCAAATATCCCAATAGAGCAAAGGCGGGCAAAATAAAAAGTGCACCGAGCGTAAGACCAGTAATCACAATCGGCTTTCGACCCAAGCGATCAGAAAGTGCGCCAGCAAAGACGGTTAAGGGGAATAATGCAGCAGTAGCAAAGATGCTTAAGGTATTGACTAATTGCGGATCTATTTTGAGTGCAGATTTTAAATAGATCGCGGTATACACTTGCACACAAAAAAATAATACTGAGCCGCCCGCTGAAATACAAAAGAACAATAAAAACATATGTCGACGGGTTGTCTGGTCGCGAAAATTATCGCGTAACGGTGTTTTACTAATTATCTTTGCGCTATGCAGTGCGGTAAAAATGGGTGTTTCTTCTAACGCTAGGCGGGTTTTTAGGGCGATGATGAGAAGTAATATTGACACCCAAAAAGGGACGCGCCACCCCCATTCTTGAAATGCTTCGGGACTCAGTACGAATTGCAAATAGGCTATTTGCAAGGTTGAAGCTAATATGCCCAAGGGGCCCATTAGCTGCAAAATACTTGTCTGAAAGCCCCGTTTTTCTGCGTTAGCATGTTCGGCTAAATACACTGCGCTGCCGCCAATTTCACCGCCAGCAGATAAGCCCTGTAATAAGCGCAAGACAATCAGTAGCACTGGCGCAGCATAGCCAATTTGATTAAAGGTCGGTAAGAAACCGACCGCCAAAGTAGACCCGCCCATGAGCGTCATCGTGATCAAAAAAACCGGGCGCCTGCCAATCCGATCAGCTAAAGATCCAAAAAAAGCTGCCCCAATGGGGCGAAATACCATGCCCACGCCAAAGGTCGCCAAGCTAGCTAGCAAGCTGTTGGATGAAGTTGCATCGCCATTGCCAAATGGGAAGAATAAGGGGCCAAATTGAATTGCTAAAGCCGCAAAGCAGAGGAAGTCATACCACTCTAAAAAGGTGCCAAAACAGGCCGCCAAAGCCACTTTGCGATATTTTTTTGAAGTATTTATACTATCCAAGGTATTGATTTTATTAAACATTTTATCCAAATAAGGCTTTTTTATTGCAAAGCAGCAAAAAAGCCTTGATTTCTATCTATAGCTCCATTAAAGTACTATGGTGCAGTGCAATATTAATGATGTATTTTTTAATGTCTTTTAATTTTTAAATGGAAAATCAAATGAACCAAGATCAAATTACCGCTAAATTGTCGCAAATTCAAAGCAAAGGCCTCGAGTCTACTTTTTCTTTAAGCGAAGCTGCTTTAGAAAATGCAGAAAAATTGGCTGCCCTCAACTATGCAGCTTCTAAGGATGCCTTAGTGAATGCTCAAGACAGCTTTCAGGCTGTAT
Source organism: uncultured beta proteobacterium (assembly GCA_903837335.1). Taxonomy (GTDB): domain Bacteria; phylum Pseudomonadota; class Gammaproteobacteria; order Burkholderiales; family Burkholderiaceae; genus Polynucleobacter. The sequence goes on from CAILUH010000095.1 coordinate 10,685, forward strand.
TGACTGCCAAAGATCCAAAACAAGTTACTGAAATGATGAGCGTTGATGCCTTACAAGAAGTGAGTGATCAAGCTAGCGATTATCAACGTAAAGTAACCCAGTTATTGCGTGATAGCAACAAAGAGTTCGTAAATGTAGTCGATGCAAGCATTGATGAAATTCAAGCGAGCGCGCAAGATTGGATGAATACGTTGGCTAGCAATGCACCTGCAGGCTCGGATGTATTTGTTTCAGCGTTCAAAACTTCATTTGGTAGCGTTTTACAAGGTTTTGAGCAGTTCCGTGCCGCTAGTAAAGAAGCGATGGCTACGGTTGAAAAAAATGCAGACCAAGCAATGGATTCTGTTAAAGGTCAACTGAACCAAGTTAAAAAAGCAACCACACCAGCATCACGTGGTCGTAAAGCAGCAAAATAAGTATTCAGTTTTAGTATTCAATAAACCCTGTTACTTCTGGTAGCAGGGTTTTTTATTTATTCATCAGTAATATCTACTGAGTCTGCGGTTTCAATTAAGCGGTTATCAATCAATTTGCTTGGCTTCACGCCTAAGGCCCGCACTTTTTCAGCAGCGCGAATTAAATTCCCTTTGCCCGACTTCAATTTACCAAAGGCATCGTGATACGAGCTTTGCGCTTGCTCAAGCCGCTGACCTAATTTTTGCAAGTCTTCTACAAAGCCAACAAACTTATCGTAGAGCGCACCACACTGCCGAGAGATTTCCAGGGCATTGCGATTTTGTTGATCCTGTCGCCATAAATGGGCTACTGTTCTTAACGTTGCCATGAGGGTGCTAGGGCAAACTAACACAATATTTTTAGCCAATGCCTCATCTTGTAAGTTGGGTGCAGCCTTCATCGCCGCAATAAAGGCGGGCTCAATGGGAATAAACATTAAAACAAAATCAATTGCGCCTAAGCCATGTAGTGCGCTATAGTTTTTATTGGAGAGTCCTTGCATATGTTGGCGAATCGATTGAATATGTAAATTTAATTCAGCCTGACCAATTTCTGGTGTGAGCGCTTCTGCATAACGGGCATAGGCCGTAATGGAGACTTTACTATCAACCACTAAATGCCGTCCTTCGGGTAAATGGATGACGACATCCGGCTGCAAGCGTGAGCCATCGGCTTGGGTATGACTATCTTGCACTACAAATTCTTCCCCTTTGCGTAAGCCAGAAGATTCTAGAATAGACTCTAGTACTAATTCACCCCAGTTGCCCTGTACCTTTGAGTCACCTTTAAGTGCTTGAGTAAGTGAACGGGTTTCATCTGACATGCGTAAATTCAAATTTGAAAGCCGCTCAATTTCAGTCTTAAGCGCAAATCGTTCTCGCGCTTCATTTTGATACGACGTACTGACTTGCTCTTTGAATTCTGTCAGTTTAGTTTGCAGGGGTTTTAATAAAGCGTCTAAGCTAGTTGCATTTTGCTCGACAAAGCGTTTGCTTTTATCTTCCAAAATATCATTGGCTAAATTTTTAAATTGCGCTGTCAAGGCTTCTTTAGCCTCGTTGAGTGATTCCAGCCTAGCCAGCGCTTGGCGGCGCTCTGAAACTAACTCAGCTTCAAGCCGAATTGCGTTTTGAATTGCCAGATCACGTTCATTACGCAGGCTTTCAATTAAGCTACTTTC
>CAILUH010000096.1 GCA_903837335.1 uncultured beta proteobacterium
AAATGGCAAGACCCCATCCCCATTAAAGTGATTTTCAATGAAGCAAGCCCAACCCATCTCACCCGCGACCTTTTCAGGTTCAAGCACCTATATCGCCACAGCAGACCTTAAGCTGGCAGTCAATGCCGCCCTAACCTTACAACGCCCCCTTTTAATCAAAGGCGAGCCAGGCACCGGTAAAACGATGTTAGCTGAAGAAGTAGCTCAAGCTTTAGGCATGCCGCTTTTACAGTGGCATATTAAATCGACTACTAAAGCACAACAAGGGCTTTATGAGTATGACGCCGTTAGCCGCTTGCGTGACTCACAACTGGGTGATGCCAAAGTAAATGACATTCGCAACTACATTATTAAAGGGGTACTCTGGCAAGCTTTCGAAGCTGAAGAGCCTACGGTCTTATTAATCGATGAGATCGATAAAGCCGACATTGAATTTCCAAATGACCTACTGCGGGAAATTGACCGCATGGAATTTTATGTTTACGAAACCCGGGAACTGATTCGGGCTAAGCATCACCCTTTAGTGATCATTACCTCAAATAATGAAAAAGAATTGCCCGACGCATTTTTACGCCGCTGTTTCTTTCATTACATTGCTTTTCCAGACGCTGAAACCATGCGTAATATCGTTGCAGTTCATCACCCGAATTTACAAGCTGATTTACTGGCTGCTGCTCTCCAGTCCTTTTATCAAATACGGGCATTGCCTGGGCTGAAGAAAAAACCGTCAACTTCAGAACTAATCGATTGGTTAAAACTGCTTTTAGCGGAAGGAACCTCGCCGAACGCGCTTTATCAAAACGAGGAGAACGTTTTAATCCCACCATTACATGGTGCCTTACTTAAAAATGAACAAGACTTACAGCTATTTGAGCGTTTAGTATTAATGAATCGGAACCACCGCTAACGTGTTAATTGATTTTTTCTTCCAATTAAAAAAAGCCAAAATACCAGTCTCAATATTGGAATTTCTCACTTTGCTTGAAGCGCTAAAGCAAGGCGTGATACCCCCTTCGATCGATGCCTTTTATCAACTTGCCCGCATCACTTTGGTTAAAGACGAGCAGTACTTCGATCGCTTTGATCAGACCTTCGGCGCTTATTTTCAAGGCATCGAAAATATTATTGCCCTACAACCTGAAATTCCACTCGCTTGGCTCGAAAAACAATTGCAACGCGTATTAACTGCTGAAGAAAAAGCCGCCTTGCAAAAATTAGGCGGGCCCGAGGCTTTAAAAAAACGCTTAGCCGAACTGATGCAAGAGCAAAAGGGTCGACATGAAGGTGGGAAAAAATGGATCGGCACCGGCGGGTCATCACCTTTTGGACATGGCGGCTATCATCCCGAAGGCATTCGTATCGGCGGGGCAAGCGCTGGCAATCGAACTGCCATTAAGGTATGGGAAGCGCGCGAGTTTAAAGACTATGACAGTGATTTAGCGCTCAGCTCTCGCAATATTAAGATTGCCTTACGCCGCTTACGCCGCTTTGCCAGAACTGGTTCAGCACTCGAATTTGATTTAGACAAGACCATTCACTCTACCGCAGCTAATGCAGGCATGCTAGATATTAAAATGCGTCCTGAGCGCCATAACCAAGTGAAGGTGTTATTACTCATGGATGTTGGTGGCTCGATGGACGATCACGTTGCTCGCGTTTCTGAATTATTTTCCGCTGCCAAAAGTGAATTTAAGCATTTGGCCCATTTTTATTTTCATAATTGTGTTTATGAGCGCTTGTGGCAAAGTAATCGCCGTAGGCGCGATCAAATATCCGCCACCCAAGACATCATCAATACTTACTCATCTGATTACAAGCTCATTTTTGTGGGTGATGCCACGATGTCGCCCTACGAAATACTTTCCCCTGGGGGTTCGGTTGAGTTTGATAACCGCGAATCAGGGGCTGCATGGCTAAAGCGTTTACTCAATCATTTTCCGCATTACGCATGGCTTAACCCCGAGCCTGAAGCTGTTTGGCAATATCGACAGTCCATTGAAGTAGTGCAAAATCTAGTGCAAGGTCGAATGTATCCAGTAACATTGGCTGGACTCGAGAGCGCTATGCGCCAACTTTCAAAATAATACTTCCATTTAAAGGTCCTCATGTCTAGTTCTTTGATCGATACGCGCTTGCAAGCTCTGGGTATTCAATTACCGACTGTTGGTGTGCCAGCAGCTGCCTATGTCATGGCAGTACAAACAGGTCAATTGGTATTTCTTTCGGGTCATATTGCTAAACGCGATGGCAAGCCCTGGGTTGGTAAGTTAGGTAAGGATATGGATACAGAGACCGGTAAAGCCGCAGCCCGAGCCATTGCTATCGATTTAATGGCTACCCTAAAAGCGCAAGTGGGCTCGCTTGATCGCATCAGACGCATCGTGAAAGTAATGGGTCTAGTCAATTCAACCGATACCTATACCGACCAGCACTTAGTCATTAATGGCTGTTCAGAATTGCTCTTTGCGGTTTTCGGCGCTGCTGGACAGCACGCCCGGAGTGCCTTTGGAGTAACGCAAATTCCTTTGGGCGCATGCGTGGAAATTGAATTGATCGCAGAAATTGAATAGTACCGATTTAAGTGTATTAAAAACTGCGGTTGCTTGGCTGCAAGCTGGCGATCGTATTGCCATTGCGACGGTGGTGCAAACCTGGGGCTCTTCCCCGCGCCCAGTAGGCTCATGGCTTGTGATGCGTGCCGATGGGCAAGTTGCTGGGTCAGTCTCTGGGGGCTGTATTGAAGACGATTTAATGCGTCGGGTACAAACTGAAATACTGACGCGTAGTACGCCTGAACTTGTTATTTATGGGGTGAGTCAAGAAGAGGCAGTGCGCTTTGGCTTGCCTTGTGGAGGCACTCTACGGTTACTGGTTGAGCCGCATCCGCAATTATCCATCTTAGAGAAATTATTAGAATTAATTTCTAATCAGCAAATAGTGCGCCGCATATTAAATGTCCAAACCGGCGAATCTACTTTAGAGGCTGGTGCACGTAATGATGTTTTTTCCTTCACTGCAGATGTCATGAAAACCTCATATGGCCCACGCTGGCGCATGATTCTGATTGGCGCAGCACAGTTATCGCTCTATTTGGCCGACTTTGCGATTGCGAGTGATTTTGAGGTAATCATGATTGATCCGCGCGAAGAATATGCCGCCAGTCTAGAGGCAAGTATTGATAAAGAGAATCTCCAATTTATTCAAGACATGCCTGATGATGCCTTATTAACCCTGGGTGTTGACCCGCATACTGCAGTTGTAGCGCTTACCCATGATCCGAAACTCGATGATTTAGCCCTCATTGAAGCTTTAAAGTCGCCGGCATTTTATGTTGGTGCTTTAGGTAGCCAGACAAATAATCAAAAACGCAAGGCACGATTACGTGAATTTGATTTAACTCAGGCACAGGTAGACCGCTTATTTGGCCCAGTTGGGCTCGCCATTGGTGCGCTGACACCCCCTGAGATAGCCATTGCGATTATGGCGGAAATTATTGCGGTTCAACGCGGAGTAGCTTTACCCCTAAAGCGCCTTTAAGCGTCCTTCTTTTAAGCGCGGATCTACATAGTGGCCTTTGCGCGCACGATTGCCGGCGAACGACTTCAGAGTTTTGTTATCTAAACTGCGTTCAGTGGGTTTACCACCTCGACCAATGCCCGAATAGTTTGCCCCTGCATCGCCAACTGCAATTGCTGCGCTTAAATTCTCGGCATCATCAAGACCCATCAGAATGACGCCTTTACCGCCAGTAGGCAAACGCTTTAATTCATCTAAAGGAAAAACCAATAAGCGCGCACTCGCCGATAAGCAAGCTACTTGGCGCATACCTGCAGCAACTTTCACTGCTGATAAAGGAGCATCACCGCCAGGATGCTTAGTATCAATGCCAATAAATGATTTACCTGCTTTGTTGCGCGTCGTCATATCGGCTACATTAGCCAAAAATCCATTGCCTGCGCGCGTAGCAATTAACACCAAATCATCGGCTTGCCCTGCGTAATAAGCGACCATCTGCGAGCCTGGCGCCAAATTAACAAAGCTAGTTAAAGGCGAGCCATCGCCACGAGCCCCAGGTAGCTCACTAACAGGAACGGTATAAACGCGACCATCACTACCAAAACCTTGGATCACATCTAAGGTACTGCATTCATACGTAGCATACAAAGCATCGCCGGCCTTGAATGAAAATTGCTGCTCATCATGTTCGTGTCCTTGACGCACCCGTACCCACCCTTTTTGCGAGACGATGACAGTAACTGGTTCATCGAGCACTTTAGTTTCAGCTACCGCGCGCTTATCTTCTTGAATTAAGGTACGACGCTCATCACCAAACTCTTTGGTGTCAGCTTCAATTTCTTTAATAATGCATTTACGCAAGGTGGCATCACTTTGTAATAAGCCTTGTAAATCATCGCGTTCAGTTTTTAATTCTTTTAATTCTTGTTCAATCTTGATGCCCTCAAGGCGCGCTAATTGACGTAAACGAATTTCAAGAATATCTTCAGCCTGCCGATCACTTAACTTAAAGGCCTTTATTAAATCGGCTTTGGGCTCATCGCTTTTGCGAATAATTTTAATAACTTGATCAATATTCAAAAGGATAATGCGACGTCCTTCTAAAATATGCATCCGATCTTTTACCTTGCCCAGGCGGTGAGCAGTACGACGAGTTACAGTTTGCACCCGAAACTCTAGCCACTCTTGCAAAATATCGCGTAAGCCTTTTTGGCGCGGTCTTCCATCATTGCCAATCATCACCAAATTAATCGGCGCATTCGATTCTAAGGAGGTATGCGACAGTAATAAATTGGCGAATTCATTCACATCAATATTTTTACTTTTGGGTTCAAATACCAAACGCACTGCGGCATCTTTACTCGATTCATCACGCACACCATCTAACATACTCAAGATGGTTTGGCGCGAATTGATTTGATCTGTACTTAAGGCCTTTTTACCAATCTTCACCTTCGGGTTAGTAAGCTCTTCTATTTCCTGTAAGACGCGTTGCGTCGAGGTGGCTGGGGGCAACTCGTTTACAACAATTTGCCATTGACCCCGAGCCATTTCTTCTACGCTCCAGCGGGCTCGTACTTTGATGCTACCTCGCCCAGCTTCATAAATTTGGGCAATTTCAGCCGCTGACGAAATAATTTGGCCGCCGCCTGGAAAATCAGGGCCAGGGAGGTAAGTCAATAAATTAGCGGTAGTTAATTTTGGCGACTTCATTAAAGCAATTGCGGCACTTGCGACTTCGCGCAAATTATGTGAAGGAATTTCTGTTGCCATACCCACTGCAATGCCCGATGCGCCATTTAGTAATACAAAAGGCAAGCGTGCTGGCAGCATTTTAGGTTCTTCAAACGAGCCATCGTAGTTCAGTGCAAAATCGACGGTTCCTTCATCAATTTCACTTAATAAAAGATTAGCAATCTTCGTTAGCCGGGCTTCGGTATAGCGCATTGCCGCAGCACCATCGCCATCACGCGAACCAAAATTGCCTTGTCCATCAATCAAGGGATAGCGCAAAGAAAAACTTTGCGCTAAACGCACTAATGCATCGTATGCCGACTGATCGCCATGCGGATGAAATTTACCCAAGACATCACCCACTACACGGGCGCTTTTTACCGGCTTTGCATCTGCCTGCAAACCCATTTCACTCATTGAAAATAAAATGCGCCGTTGTACGGGTTTCTGCCCATCAGCTACTTCTGGTAGCGCCCTACCTTTCACCACGCTAATGGCGTAATCTAAATAAGCACGTTCAGCGTAAACCGCTAGCGTTAAATGATCTTCACCCTCATCACCTAATTTGGCGCCGCCCTGATTGGATGGGTTACGTGGGCCATTCGGCTCGGTTAATACTTCAATTTCATCGAATAAATCAGCCTGACCTTTTTTGGTTGGTGCTTTTTTTTGGGGTTTTTTACTTGCCATTAAATATCTGCCTCGACTTCATTGCCGCGTTCCTCTAACCAATCACGCCGAGCACCCGACTCTGCTTTGCCCATCAGCATATCCATAGTCTTAAATGTTTCTAGCTCAGTTAGGTCTCCTAACAATACAGGTAATAAACGTCGCGTATCTGGGTTTAAGGTGGTGTCCCATAACTGCTCAGCACTCATTTCTCCCAGCCCTTTAAAACGGGAAATTTGCCAGGCCGCTTCACGTACACCATCTTTACGTAGCTTATCTTCAATCGCAATTAGTTCGCTACTATCGAGCGCATACATTTTTTGCGCTGGCTTTTTGCCTCGTGCAGGCGCATCAACCCGAAATAAAGGTGGGCGAGCAATATAAATATGGCCTAAGTCAATTAAGCAGGGGAAGTGTTTATAAAATAAAGTCAGTAAGAGCACTTGAATATGTGCGCCATCGACATCCGCATCTGACAAAATGCAAATCTTGCCATAACGTAAGTTCGTTAAATCAGGCTCATCATTAGCGCCATGCGGGTCTACTCCGATGGCTACAGCTATATCATGGATTTCATTGTTAGCAAATAAACGATCGCGTTCAGCCTCCCAGGTATTGAGCACTTTGCCACGCAAAGGCAGGATAGCTTGATATTCTTTATTGCGCCCCATTTTGGCCGAGCCACCAGCTGAATCACCCTCAACTAAAAAGATTTCATTAAGGGCGGTATCTTCACTTTCACAATCAGTTAACTTGCCAGGCAAAATAGCTACACCCGACGACTTTTTCTTTTCGACTTTTTGACCAGCACGCGTGCGCGCTTGGGCTTGCTTAATAACCAATTCAGCCAAGGTGCGGCCATAATCAACGTGTTGATTGAGCCATAACTCAAGCGCTGATTTAGCGTAGACCGAAACTAAACGAACCGCATCGCGTGAATTTAAACGTTCTTTAATCTGCCCTTGAAACTGTGGATCTAAGACTTTGGCCGACAAAATAAAAGAAGCGCGGGCAAAGACATCTTCTGGCATGAGCTTTACGCCCTTCGGCTGCAAAGAATGCATTTCAATAAACCCTTTTACGGCATTAAATAGCCCTTCACGCAAGCCACTTTCATGGGTGCCACCTGCGGGGGTCGGAATTAAATTCACATAACTTTCGCGAATGGGTGACCCATCTTCAGTCCAAGCTACTACCCAAGCAGCGCCCTCACCTTCGGCAAAATTATCATCAGCGCCTTCCCCTGTAGAGAACTGTTCGCCTTCAAAAGGGGGTATTACTTCTGCGCTATGGCCGCCCTGCGCAAGCGCTTCATTTAAATAGCCACGTAAACCTTGCGCGTATTGCCAACTTTGGGTCTCGCCCGATTTCTCTTGTATTAACGTCACTTTTACGCCAGGTAATAGCACTGCTTTTGAGCGTAATAAACGAATGAGATCGGCCATGGGAATGACGCCACTATCAAAATACTTTGCATCTGGCCAAGCACGCACACAAGTGCCATGATTTTTATCTTGTTTGCTGCTGGCTTTGGTTTTCAGTTTTTCGATGACATTACCGTTGGCAAAAGCCAAGGTGGATACCTGTTGGTCACGCCACACAGTAACTTCAAGGCGTGTTGATAACGCGTTCGTAACCGAAACCCCAACTCCATGCAAGCCGCCTGAAAAGGCATAAGCACCACCCGAGCCTTTTTCAAATTTTCCACCCGCATGGAGTTGCGTGAAAACAATCTCTACTACCGGTAATTTTTCAGTTGGGTGAATACCAACCGGAATACCACGTCCATCGTCTTCAATACTCACACTGCCATCGGTATGCAAGGTCACCATAATTTGCTTACCAAAACCCCCTAAGGCTTCATCTGCAGCGTTATCGAGTACCTCCTGAATCACGTGAAGGGGGTTATCAGTCCGGGTATACATGCCTGGACGTTGCCGCACAGGCTCAAGACCCTTGAGGACCTGAATAGAAGATTCGCTGTATTGAGCGGGTTTACGAGTAGCCATGCGCAGAAATTGTAGTCATATCTGGGTTGCTAGTCGTAAATTTCAATTCTGCGCACGAAAACCCTAAACAATTTATTGGCTCTAAACCAATACCAGGGGGTTTTGGGTCGAATTGGCTAGCCATGACAAAATACGGTTATGCGCGTATTCAATCATTTATATAGCCAGCCCACCTTTTAAGGTAGTCTAAGCCATGGTCAAAACTTCCTCAGCCGGCTATCAACCACCAAAAAATCACCTCCCCCTAAAACAGGTATTAATTTTTGGCGGCCTTTTAGTCACCCTCTCCATGGGCATTCGCCATGGCTTTGGTTTATTTAATTTACCGATTACCAGCGCTAATGGCTGGGATCGAGAAACCTTTGCCCTTACGATTGCTTTGCAAAATTTAGCTTGGGGCGCTATTCAACCGATTACAGGGGCCATTGCCGATCGCTTTGGTGCCTTCAAAATCATGGTTGCTGGGGGACTGCTGTATGCACTGGGTTTGGCGGGCATGGCACTCTCAACCGATGCACTGAATTTCACTCTCGCAGGGGGACTTCTCATTGGTCTAGCGCAAACGGCTACGACTTACAGCATTGTGTTTGGCGTACTCGGACGAAATGTCGCGGCTGAGAAGCGGGTTTGGGCCATGGGTATTGCAGCAGCAGCCGGTTCTTTTGGGCAGTTTCTGATGATCCCAATTGAACAAGGTTTAATCAGTGGCTTTGGCGCCCAAGATGCGTTGCTCATTTTGGCGCTCATGGCGACTTTAATGCTGCCAGCAGCCTTTATGTTGCGCGAGAAAAACTTTAGCCATAATCTGAAGTTAGGCGATCAAACTTTAATGCAAGCGCTGCGTGAGGCCTTTGGTAACCCCAGCTTTCGTTTGCTGACCCTCGGTTATTTTGTTTGCGGGTTTCAAGTTGTATTTATTGCGGTGCATTTAGCACCTTATTTGAAAGATATGTCTAGGCTCTATCCGGCCGTGGGTAGCCCGATGGTGGCAACTACTGCGCTTGCCCTAATCGGCCTATTCAATGTATTTGGAACCTATTATTCTGGGGTAATTGCCCAAACCATTCCCAAGAAATTTTTACTAAGCGGTATTTACTTCACCCGCTCCGTGGTAATCGCCGCTTTTATTTTGCTGCCGATCACCCCGATGACGACCTACATTTTTGCCGCTTTTATGGGTTTCTTATGGCTTTCTACCGTACCCCTTACGAATGGCATCGTTGCGCAAATATTTGGCGTTAAATATTTAACTACCCTCTCTGGCCTGGTATTTTTTTCCCATCAATTAGGTAGTTTTTGCGGCGCTTTTTTCGGTGGTTATCTATACGATCAAACGGGTTCATATCAAATCGTTTGGTTAATTGCAATTGGCTTGGGTGTCTTTGCCGGTTTAGTGAATCTGCCTATTCGGGAGCAAGCTATTGCGCGCCCCGCCCTAGCCTAAGTACAATTCAAGCATGAAGCGTACTCTTTTTATTGCCGACAAAAGTCGGAAGCCTTGGCTGATGGTCTTTTGGTATGCCTTAATTACAATGGCGCTTGGTCTCAGCTTTACTGCGTATTACGCGCCAACAGTCATGGTCAATATTACTAATCAGGTCTGGGCCCTTTGTGGTTGGTAGCTTATCAGTATCGATATCAGCTAAAGATGCAAATAGCTTGAACGGTGCATCAGCCCGCCGTAGCACAATGGATAGTGCAACCGCCTCCTAAGCGGTAGATCCAGGTTCGACTCCTGGCGATGGGACCACTTAAGTTATCCACAGCTTTTGTGGATAACTTAACAAAAGCGCATGTAAGTCCTCAATTTGTATAGCATGATCTTGCCTGCTAAAAATTTAAGCATATGCAGTTAGGCCCAGCTAAATGCGCTGAAGTACCAATACTGTGCTGCAAATGAGCGCCAAAATTGTGAATTCATTTGTGGCTGAAAATATTTTTTTACCAAGCCTTGCGGAATCGTTTACATTGTGATCTAGGCTAAACTGAATTAGAGTAAAAACATTAATGGAGGCACTTCATGTTGCAACAAATTCGTTATGGCGTCCTTCTTGCCGCACTAATCTGTAGCGCCTTCACGCAATTTGCGTTTGCGCAAAGTAGCTACCCTAATAAAGCCATTCGCTTAGTTGTGCCGTTTCCTGCTGGTGGCGCAACCGATAACATTGCCAGACCCTTGCAACTTGAGTTGCTCGCAACGGATAAATGGAATGTCGTTATTGATAACAAACCTGGTGCGGGTGGCAATATTGGCGCGGAGGTCGTAGCGAAGGCTCTACCCGATGGGTATACCTGGCTAATGGCTTCAGTGGGCACGCATGGCATTAATCTTCCCTTGTATACGCAGGGCGGCGGCAAGCTGCCCTTTGACCCCATTAAAGACTTCACGCCAATAACCTTGGTAGCCGAGCTACCCAATGTACTCATCCTTAATATTGATTTTGCTAAACGCAATAACATTAATAGCGTCAACGATTTAATCACCTATGCGCGCGCCAATCCAGGCAAAGTGAATATGGCCTCAAGTGGTAATGGCACCTCTATTCACATGGCGGGCGAATTATTTAAGTCGATGACTAAAACCTATATGGTGCACTTACCCTATCGCGGCAGCCCACCGGCAATCACTGATTTAATGGCGGGTAATGTAGACATTATGTTTGACAATCTCCCCTCAGCAATTAACTATATTAAAGCGGGTCGACTCAAAGCCTTGGCAGTAACTAGCGCAAAACGCTCGCCGGCCTTTCCCGATTTACCGACCATTGCAGAGGCAGCAAAATTACCTGGTTATGAAGCGACCTCTTGGTTTGGAATTGTTGCGCCAGCCAATTTACCCCCAGAGATTCTGAAGCAAACAAGCGCTACCTTAATGAAGGCAATTAACAGCCCATCTGTGCGTGAAAAATATTTAGCTATGGGCGCAGAGCCAGTAGGCAATACGCCCACACAATTTACCACCTTCATAAAAAATGAAATTGCCAAGTGGACAAAGGTGGTAAAAGATTCAGGCGCTAAGGTTGACTAAGTAAGCTGGTTGCCTTTAACTTAATTTTGATAATAATTTACTTGGGCTAATTATTTCAGGATCGAGAATTAATTCAATGACAGCGCCTGTTTTACTTTTTAAGGCGGCTGCAAAGGCAGCGGCAAACTCAGCAGTTTTACTAACCCGATAACCTGGCATACCAAAACTTTCACCAAGCTTAATAAAGTCTGGATTGGTTAAGCCAGTACCTAGTACGCGGTTTTTAAATTCACGCTCTTGATGCATACGAATGGTACCCAAAATGCCATTATTTACAATAATCACAATTGGGTAAGCATCGTAGCGCATTGCGGTAGCTAATTCTTGACAGGTCATCATAAAGTCGCCATCACCACAAAAAGCGATCGCAACCCGCTGTGGATCTAACAGTTTGGCAGTAATTGCGGCAGGCAAACCATATCCCATCGAGCCGTTGGCTGGTGCAAGCTGAGTTCGAAATGGGCCATAGGGATAAAAGCGATGTAACCACGTAGCAAAGTTCCCGGCGCCGTTACATAAAACTGCATTACGCGGAATGAGCTGCGCAAAAGAAGCCACAATGTGGGCTAACTGCAAGTCGCCTTGAACGGCTACTGGAGCCGAAAATGCAGCATATGCCGCATGAGCAGCAGACATTTGCGTGCGATCGTAGTCATTTGGCATGGTAACTGTATTTAAGGCGGCACAAAATGCTGCTGGGCTGCAATTCAGCGCATATTCAGGACGATACACACGGCCCAACTCTTCCGCCCCAGCCAATACATGAATTAAGGTGTTTTGTGGTGTTGGGGGCGTGACAATTTGATATCCAGCAGTAGTCATTTCGCTTAAACGCTCGCCAATGACCAGCAAAACGTCGGCAGCTTTGACGCGCTTGACTAATTCCGGGTTGGCGCCAATGCCTAGATCACCAGCAAAACAGGGGCGTAAATTATCGATGTGATCTTGCGAGCGAAAACTCGTTGCTACTGGGATCCCCTCACGTTCAGCCCAAGCAGCAATTTCATTGCAGGCAGAGGCATCCCAGCTACCGCCCCCAATTAAAACCATGGGGTGCTTAGCCTGCATAAACGCTTGCATGGCTTGCTTAAAATCGGTTTGATTTAAGCCTGGCTGCACAATGTGCGCTGGTTTTACGGGGGATTCTTGCCCCACAGCAAACAACATATCCTCAGGTAAAGCTAGCACTACAGGCCCTTTGCGACCCGACTGGGCAACATGAAAGGCATGAGATACAAATTCTTCGATCCGCTCAACGCGATCAATACTGCCAGCCCATTTGGTGCATTCGGAAAAGAGCCGTCGGTAATCCATTTCTTGGAACGCTTCGCGCTCGACCATGTCGGTGCCCACTTGGCCGATCAATAAAACCATTGGGGTCGAATCTTGAAAGGCAGTATGTATGCCAATCATGGCATTGCTTGCGCCTGGGCCGCGCGTCACCATCACTACTCCCGGCTTACCCGTTAGCTTGGCATAGGCTTCAGCCATATAAGCAGCGCCACCTTCATGCCTGCAGGTGATAAAGCGAAAGTGTTCGTTATGATCAACTAAGCCATCGAGCAAGGGTAAAAAGCTTTCACCCGGAACGCCAAAAGCCATCTCAACCCCTTGGCGAATAAGTGCATTAGCCAAAATTTGCCCGCCATGCGGTAAGTCAGTTTGCTTGTTACTAGGCGAAGATAAATTCATTAAAACACCTGTTCCTTTGTTTTTTCTCTTAAACTCTCACGACATGTATTCACTCAATACCAGCACCCAAGCCGCTTTGGAAGAAATGCTCCAAAATACTGCTCGCACTCCGCCAGCCGACTTTTTGCCTGTGTATTTCAACCATAGTTTAATTGGCTGCATCAACCCTGAGTTTATTCCCTACCTTCAAGAGACCTTGAATAAGGCGCCAATTCCGCTCATTCAGCTAGACCAACAACGGCTATCCATTGCCCATGCCCGCCCCATCGCTGTCAGTCAAAGTCTGCAAAGCCTAACCGAGCGCTTACGCGGTGGCGGTTTAATTCCTGGCTGGCGTAATGAAGAATTTGCCTGGCTTGACGCTGATGGGCATGAACACTTTCGCCTAGAGCGTGCCGCCTTCAAAACCTTTGGCTTTCGAAGTTTGGCAGCGCATATCAACGGCTATACCAAAAGTGGCCTTATTTGGTTAGGTCGACGCAGTGAAAGCAAAAGTATCGACCCAGGCCGTTTAGATAACTTAAGTGCCGGCGGAATTAGCGCCGACGAAACCCCATGGGTATGTGCAAAACGGGAATTATGGGAAGAAGCGGGCGTGCCAATTCAGCTAGCGCATGATATTCAACCTGCAGGCCGCATACCCATGCAGCGGGTTAGCCCACCATTCGGTTTTCATGATGAATTACTTTATGTATACGACTTAGAATTACCCGCTCATTTTGTACCCACCAACCACGACGGTGAGGTTAGCGGCTTTATTGCTGTTAGTTGTACCGAGGCAGCCGCCCGAATTTTGGCGGATGAATTTACGGGTGACGCAGCCCTAGTCACGGCTGATTTTATTTTGCGCCACAGCAAATAAAATAAATCGATGCGGGCTACTACCCCACCCTATTTCGTGGTTAAATAAGACTTAAGGATGAAACAGGGGTGCCCTCCGCATGAAGTTGCTGGGGCTGAGAAAAACCCTCGAACCCGATCCAGGTAATGCTGGCGTGGGGAGTTCCATCAAACCGACACCCGGTTTCGTCCATCTTAATAATGTAAGGAGATGGGCATGAGCACAAAACACGAGATTCCTAGTCTAAAAAGCCTTGAGCGCGACTTCGGGCAAAAATTTGCCTATCC
>CAILUH010000097.1 GCA_903837335.1 uncultured beta proteobacterium
CTTAATCGATACTTCACGCCAAGCTTTTATTGCCATTATGCGCAATGCAACTGCGGTCGCTAGCTCTTCGGAAGAGTTATCAGCCGTGAGTATGCAAATGAGCTCGAACGCTGAAGAAACCTCGGCTCAAGCTAAAGTGGTTTCAAACTCAGCAGTCCAAGTTAGCGCTAATACGCAAACAGTTGCAGCAGGCGTCGAAGAAATGAGCGCCAGCATTCGTGAAATCTCGATTAACACGGTGGAAGCGTCAACCGTAGCCCACAAGGCGGTTGAGTTGGCCCAAAAAACCAATGCCACCATGGCCAAATTAAGCACGAGTAGTTTGGAAATTGGTAACGTCTTAAAAGTCATTTCGAGTATTGCTGAACAAACGAATCTTTTAGCCTTAAATGCGACGATTGAAGCAGCCCGTGCTGGCGAGTTAGGTAAAGGTTTTGCAGTGGTAGCGAATGAAGTTAAAGAGTTAGCGCGTCAAACTGCTAAAGCCACGGAAGAAATTGGTGGCAACATTACGGCGATTCAATCTGATACGCAAGGCGCTTTAGTGTCGATTGAAGAAATTTCCGCCATTATTAATAAGATTAATGATATTTCCGGCTTAATTGCCAGCGCAGTTGAAGAGCAAGCTGCAACCACCGGTGAAATGGGTCGTAGCGTCTCAGAAGCGGCCACGAGTAGCGCTGATATTGCCTCTAATATTAATAGTGTTGCGACGACTGCACAAAGTACTTCTGAAGGTGCGGCAAATTCGCAGCAAGCCGCTTCACAGTTAGCGCAAATTGCTGGGGAATTACAAAGTCTTGTAATGAAATTTAAAGTTTAATAGGCAAGCTAAGCTTTATCCATGGACAATAACGACGACATTCTGGCCGAATTTATTATCGAGGCAAGAGAAATTCTTGACCAACTCGATTTAGATTTTGTCCAGCTTGAAGAAACGCCCGACGATAAAAAACTCGTTGGTAATATCTTCCGCGCCATGCATACGCTAAAAGGAAGTAGCGGATTTTTTGCCTTTAAGCGGCTTGAAAAAGTATCGCATGCAGGAGAAAGCCTGTTAGGGAAAATTCGGGATGGGCACTTAGCACTCGATACCCAAAAAACCAGCACCCTACTCATGGCGCTTGATGCTTTACGAGAAATTATTAGTGGCATTGAAGTCGCCAATACAGAACCAGCCGGTGATGATGCCCTGCTGATCGCCGACTTGCTGAGCCTTGCGAATGGGGGCGAGGTAAGTAGTAACAATAATCGTGGCGCCATCCCCACGCCACAGCCCTCTCCACCCCCTTTAGAAACTACTCAAACGACTGAAGACATAGTCCTTGACGCAATTGAATCAGAAGATATAGAGGCTACAGATGAAGCCTTAATGGGCGATAGCCTAGTTGCAACTGATACTGAAATGGCGGTAGATGCTGCAGCGCCCACTGGTAATGCACGCACCACTGAAGTAGCGGCACCAGTAAAAGTCAACTTAGAGTTGCTCGACAAGTTAATGAATTTAGTCAGCGAAATGGTACTAGCACGCAACCGTTTACTACCTTTTACCGCCGAATTTGGTGATCACAATTTTTCGAATACCGTCAGATCGATTGATTTACTCACCTTAGAGCTACAAGAGCGCATGATGAAAACGCGCATGCAGCCTATCTCACAGGTGTGGGCAAAATTTCCCCGCTTAGTCCGTGATATCGCTAATGATTGCCATAAAAAGGTCACCCTCATTCAAGAAGGTGCAGAAACCGAGCTCGATCGCACCTTACTTGATGGCATTCGTGACCCGCTTATTCATATTATTCGCAATAGCGTTGACCATGGTATTGAACTCCCTGCTGAGCGCTTAGCTAAAGGCAAACCCGAAAATGGCAAGGTCTTACTCCGCGCGATTCATGAGAATGGCATGGTAGTAATCGAAATTGCGGATGACGGCGGTGGTATTAAATTTGACGCGGTACGCCAAAAAGCGGTTGATAAGAAATTAGTGAGTTTTGAGGATGCTAAAAAACTGAGTGATATGCAGTTGCTGGAATTTATTTTCCTACCTGGTTTTTCTACCAACCAAGTCGTCACCAACCTCTCCGGCCGTGGCGTTGGCATGGATGTGGTGAAAAATAATATTTCGGCCATTGGTGGTTCAATTGAAATTGATAGCCATCGCGGCAAAGGCACCAATATTCGTTTAAAAATTCCGCTCACTTTAGCGATCATGCCAGCGCTATTCGTGCGCTGCGAAAGCGAGCGCTATGCAATTCCGCAAAATAGCATTTCCGAAATGGTACGTATAGATCCTACTAATTCAACCGGCTTGGAAGATTTTTATGGCACCCCCGTCTTTCGCTTACGCGGCAAACTCGTACCACTACTATTTTTAAATCAACAACTAAAATTGAGTGAACATGGTCCCGATAGCACAAAAGCGATTAATGTCGCAATCTTGCAATCCTCGGGCATCTCTTTTGGTCTCGTAGTTGATGAAGTACTGAACATGCAAGAAGTCGTAGTTAAGCCACTAGGCGCCCTACTCAAAGGGATTCCGGATTTTGCTGGCGCAACTATTTTGGGAGATGGCCGAGTAGCCTTGATTTTGGATGTCGATGGCATGGCCATTCATTCTGGCTTAGTGGCGAAAATTCAAGCGCGCCCACTCAACCCCGATACCGTATTCGATCAAGTGCGCGAAGAAGAAGTCGCGATGTTATTGTTTGAATTAGCGGGTTTAGAACGCATTGCCATTCCCCTTGATAATGTCGAGCGCTTAGAAAATTTTGCGCTCAGTCGCGTGCAGCGCAATGGTAGTCGCGAGGTAGTGCAGTACGGCGACCACATCATGCATTTAATCCGTATGAATGACTATATTGAGGGCGGTCAACCCTCGGTTGATTCAACTACCCAGCCCTTATCTGTCATCGTTCATTATGTTAACCAAATGCCGATTGGCTTAGTCGTCAGCCAAGTACACGACATTATTCATGTACCTAAGAAATTGCAAGCAGCTAACCCACCTCAGCGTGGCTTAGCAGGCTGTGTACTCATGGGCGAAAAAGTGATTAATGTCATCGATCTGCAAGAAATCTTGATGATGCGTAATTTGCAAGAACATCAAAAGACCTACCCCGAAGTCATTGATATGGATGTCTTGCGATGAGCTCCACTACTGACTTTGCGACCTTCTATTTGGGTGGCCTGTATTTTGGTATTACTGCCACCGATGTGCTTGAATTGAATAAAAACTTGGACGTAACGCGCGTCCCAAAGAGCCCCAAAACAGTTCGCGGCATTATGAATTTGCGCGGCCAACTGGTGCCAGCAATTGATATGTATGCGCGCTTAGGCCTTGAAAATACTTCGCATCAACAAGAGACAATTAGTATTATTTTGCAATGTGAAGGCATGTTAATTGCCCTGTTGGTGGATAACGTGGGGGAAATTATTCCTTTAGAGCAGGATACCTTTGAGCCCCCACCGAATAATTTTCCTAAAATGTCGCGCGAGCTGGTTTTAGGGGTACATAAACTACCAGAAAAATTACTGTTAATTTTAGACCCCAAACAACTCATTAAGGGTATTGCCTTTTCAGGAAAGCCTGCACTATTAAGCGTTTAACTAGCTTGGATAAAGGCAATTCAAGCTCGCAGGCCTATAATTCCGCTTTCATTCCACCCTTATGAATCAAATGATTTCTCCAAAAGATAAAATTCGCGTGCTGATTGTCGATGACTCAGCTGTTATGCGCCGCATCATCATGACGACCCTGCTGCGCCATGCCGATATTGAAGTCGTTGGCACCGCTGAAGATGGTCTGGAAGCCATTGAAATGATTGGGCGCATTAAGCCTGATTTAATCACCCTCGATGTTGAGATGCCAAAAATGGATGGTTTAACAGCACTTAAGGAAATTCGTAAACTGGATCGCGAGTTACCGATCATTATGTTTAGCTCACTAACCCAGCGTGGCGGTGAAGCCACCATTACCGCATTAACCAATGGCGCGAGTGATTATGTTGGTAAGCCAAGCGATAAAACCAATATGGCTGAAGCCATGCGGGTACTAGAGGATGAATTAATCCCCAAGATTCGTGAGTTATGTAAACCCACCCCAGTTAAGCCTAGCAAAATCATTCCGCCAAAAGAACTTATTGCCGAAGTTAGGCAACAAATCTTTGCTAAACCCAGCGGACTTCCCACCAGCCGCATTGAAGCCCTTTGTATCGGTGTATCTACTGGGGGACCAGCCGCCTTAATGGAAATCTTTGAGGCCTGGAAAGCGCCCTTAAGTGTGCCTATTTTTATCGTCCAACATATGCCGCCCAAATTTACTGAACTCTTAGCCTCGAGGTTAACCAGTGTTGGCGTTATTCCAGTGGTAGAGGCGCAGCACGGCCAAGAAGCATTTCCGGGAAAGGCGTATATTGCTCCCGGCGGCAAACACCTGGAATTGCGGAAATCAGGCGCCAAAGTGGTGATGATGCTCAATGAAGATCCGCCTGAAAACTCCTGTCGTCCGGCAGTCGATGTACTCTTTAGAAGTGCAGCAAAAATCTATGGCAGTCATCTATTAGCCTTAGTGCTAACTGGTATGGGCTACGACGGGCTGAAAGGCGCGGTTGATATTGTCAATGCGCATGGCAGTGTGCTAGTGCAAGATGAAAAAACGAGTGTTATCTGGGGCATGCCTGGTGCCATTGCCAACGCCAATTTAGCCGAAAAGATTTTACCCTTGGGTGATATTCCGAACGAAATTATCTTTCGGACGCAAAGAAAATAATGGCTCAGGCGCTCACCATCCTGCAAAGTAATATTCAATTATTTTTCCAAATGCTAGAAGAACATTTAGGAATTGCCCTAGATCAAAGCAAAGAATACTTAGTGGCCTCGCGTTTAGCGGTCATTGCCAGGGCTAATAACTTCAAAGATCATCATGCCTTGATTGCGCATCTCCTAGCCAATCCACTCAGTGTATTACACCATCAATCGTTTCATGCCATGACCACGAATGAAACGATGTTCTTTCGGGATAAATACCCCTTTGAAACCTTGCGGACCACGATTATTCCTGCGTTAATTGCTAAGCGCCGCGAAACGAAAACCCTATCAATTTGGTGTGCGGCTGCCTCTACCGGCCAAGAGCCGTTTAGTTTGGCGATTCTTTTGCGCGAACATTTTCCCGAACTCTATTTTTGGAAAATTCAATTTATTGCCACCGATATTTCCGATCCAGCCTTAATTCAAGCTCGCAATGGCATCTATTCAGAAACCGAAGTCAAACGGGGCTTAAGCGAAGAGCAAATTAAGCGGCACTTTAAGTGTCTGCCAAGTGGTCAATATGAGATCAGCAGTGAGCTCAAGCAAATGATTCGGTTTGAGAGCCTGAATCTCGTTAAAGAGTGGCCCGTCATGCCGAAATTTGATTTAATCTTAATTCGTAATGTGCTGATTTACTTTAACGCTGAAACCAAAGCAAAAGTATTTCGGAAATTGCGTTCTCAGCTAGCAGACGATGGTGGCTGCCTATTACTTGGCTCCTCGGAATCGATTCTCTATGATCAATCCTTCAAAGTACAACAAGAGGATCGTGTTTCATATTACTGCAAAGACCTTAACAAGGAGACGCAAAGCTAATGAGTACCGATCTAATGTTTAAGAATATTTCGCCCGAGGTGCTTGAGCAAACTAAGCTGATGAAAGTATTGGTAGTGGACGACAGTCGTACCCTAAGACGTCTGTTAATCCGGGAACTGAATAATGTTGGCATTACCAATATTACTGAAGCTGGTGATGGTAACGAAGCGCTAGAAAAAGTGCGGGCTGAATCGTTTGATCTCATGCTGCTAGATATGGAAATGCCTGAATTAGATGGCTTGGGCGTATTAAATATTGTTAAGTCCGACCCTACACTCAGTTATCTACCCGTCATTGTGGTGTCTGGTGCCGAGCAGTTTGAAAAAACGGTGGAATGTATTCAGATTGGTGCTGAAGATTATTTACCAAAGCCATTCGATCCCGTTTTATTACGCGCGCGGGTTTTTTCTTCCTTAGAAAAAAAACGTTTACGTGATTTAGACCGGGAACACATTGCCCTTTTGCAGCACGAAAAAGAATTACTCAATATTGAGCAAATGAAAACTGAAAAACTCATGCTCAATATATTGCCTAAGCCAATTGCTGAGCGCCTCAAAAAGGGTGAGAAAAATATTTCCGGCTCTTACCCAGAAGTGACTATTTTATTTAGTGATTTGGTTGGCTTTACGAAAATGTCTTCGACTAAGTCGCCTGCCGATCTCGTGAAATTATTGAATGACTTATTTACGCGCTTTGATAAACGGGCAGAAGAATTGGGTTTAGAGAAAATTAAAACGATTGGCGATGCTTATATGGCAGTAGGAGGTTTGCCGATTCCGCGCTCTGATCATGCCATCATTGCCGCCGATATGGCACTGGGAATGTATCAGGACTTAACGGAGTTTAATCAAGCAAACGGCAGTGATCTACAAATGCGTATTGGCCTCAACTCAGGCCCAGTGGTCGCAGGCGTAATCGGCTTTACCAAGTTCTCTTATGATCTTTGGGGCAATACCGTGAATACCGCAAGCCGCATGGAGTCAACCTCAGCTATCGGACGAGTCCAAATAACCCCAGCTACTGCGGAAGCCTTAACCGGTCACTTTATTTTGGAAGAACGCGAGCTAATTGAGTGCAAAGGGCTTGGCCCCATCCTCACCTCATTTTTAGTTAGTAGAATATAAGCAATTATTGGCATAAATTCTTAGTATTAAGATAAACCCTTTAACCTTAAAAAATATTATGAGCGTACCTAATTCCCGCGTCTTCTTGCTCCCCAAGGTCATTCTTTGGCTCGTTATCGCCCTTAATTTTGGCCTCATGATTTGGCTAGATAAATTAGCCGATAGTCCTTGGGGTTGGAATGCTAGCGACCTTGAAAAAGGCTCGATGGATATGCTGGTTGATGGCCTGGCCATTTTCCAATTTGTGTTGCTCGGTTTTACACTCGATCAAATCATGCGCTTTGGTGTGGTCCGCTACAACACGCTCTCGCAAAAAGTGCATGTTCCAGCAATTATCATTCAACTGAACAGCGTACTCATTTATTCAGTAGTGGGTTTAGTTGGTTATGTTGCTCTTTATGACCATGCTTTTAGTCATATATTAGCCACGCTAGGCGCATTAAGTGTTGGTATTGCATTTATCTTTAAGGATCTGATTGCTGAAGTTGTCGGTAGCATTACCATTCAAACCGATCGCCTAGTATCAATCAATGATTGGCTTGAAGTAAGTCATGATGGTTCAAAAGAATATTTACAGGTGATAGAAATTGATCACCGCATGGTGGTACTTAAAAATATTTTTGGTCTCACTAAGCGCATGTATAACCAAAGATTTTTAGGCATGTCATTCATTAACTTATCCAAGCAAGAGGAAGGAGTTTGGTCGCGGCGCCGCTTTGAGTACCAACTCACGGCTCGTAATAATCCCGAGCGCATTTTAGCGATTATGGATTTAGCAATGGCCCACGTTATTGAAACGAATCCTGAATTTAAGCCTTGGCATTCCACCTCACTTGCTGGTATTCAAGAAGGGGCCATTTCTTATTTAGTGAAATATGAGTGCCTACCTGAAGTCGGCCCCTATCGAGCCCAAAGCATCATTTTATTAAGCTTTATTCGTTTCTTTAAGGCCGCTGGAGTCAATCTCAATCGCCTTGAAGCGCAGCATCCCCTGGAAAATTTCACCGATACCCAAAATCGCCTATTAGATTCCTATGAATTAGGTATTTTAAGACTCCTCAGCAATGAAGAAATTGCCACCCTCTCTAATGCAATTAAAACGAAGTATTGCTACGCCGGTCAGCCAGTTATCAAAAAGGGTGCAGAAGAAGATTGGATGTACATCATTTCTGAAGGGTCTCTAGAAGTGAAAATTCCCGATAAAACGGGTGAACTTAAAGTCGTGGCCACCCTCTGGCCTGGTGATTTTGTTGGTGAAATGTCGATGCTTACTGGCGCAGTTCGCTCGGCCGATGTATTTGCTAAAACCAATGCGATTCTGCTTGAAGTGTCAAAAGAAGATATTGCGCCTTTGTTGGATTCTAATCCCGACTTAGTGAAACAATTTTCTGATGTTCTAGCGCAGCGTCAAGCACAAAATGAACATTTTGCAACGCAAGATGGTAAGGATAATGCGATTTCCACTGCATCGAAAAGTATTACTGCCAAAATTCTGCAATTCTTCCTTAAGAAGAAATAGGCTTACTTTTTTGCAGTTGTTCGATAAGCTCAATGCGGTTGGCATTGAGGCCCAGACGTTGAGCATGTGGGCCTAAAAAAGCAATGTGCTGTAAAAATTTCAGGCGCCCATCAGAGGCCCTGAGAATCTGGGCTTTATCGGGGTAATGGGCTTGCCATTCTGTAGCAAGCGCCTCTGTTAGTGCAACCCCACGTGCTGGCAAAGCACTAACCAATAAGTCCGCTTCCACCATCAACATACTCAGATAATTTAATTTTGTCGGTGGTGGACTGGTGTTCCGGATGATCTTGAGTAAGGTACTTAAATACGTCGGGTCTGTAGCCAAAATAATGATCTCGACCTGAGTCATCAGTTCCTCAATAAAATTAATGGATAAATTCTGCGAACGTAACCAGAGATGAATTTGTTCAATCGATTTTTTCTCAATCTCAAACGGTACCGCATTCATCATTCCAGGATGACCAAAATCATGCCCAATCGCGCTAAACAGCAAAAGCCACGCATCCTCTACGGACAAATGCCAAGGATTGCTAGCGCCGATTGGAGTGGGTGAATTTTGTTGAGCAACCAGTAGCGTAATACCTAAACATACTTCCTTAAAATGACTACGTGAATGATAGGCCGGCTCAGCTTCTAAGGCTTGGTTATAAGCCTCAATGGCATTACTTAATTGCAAACAAAGTGCTTTATAAGGATTATTGTCATAATCGAAACCTTGCCAGATGGGCGATTCAATTAAGCGTTTGATCAAAGTAGAAAAAGATAACTGCAGCAATTCAGGGTTAGTAAAAAGTAAATCGAGGTCAGCAGCTATTTGCGCTGGACTTAAATTAGGTTTTGCCACTAACTGTGCTTGAAATTGCTCGAGCCAAACTAAATCTTCTTTCATTTGGTCGTTTCCATAACTTGAATCATTTTTTTGAAGTTGCATTCATTTTTTTGCATTCTTTTGTACCCGTTGCCACTCAGCTAACACATGATCACGCACTGCTTCGCCAGCTTTTCGCG
Source organism: uncultured beta proteobacterium (assembly GCA_903837335.1). Taxonomy (GTDB): domain Bacteria; phylum Pseudomonadota; class Gammaproteobacteria; order Burkholderiales; family Burkholderiaceae; genus Polynucleobacter. The sequence continues at coordinate 9,274 of CAILUH010000097.1, forward strand.
CACAAATAATATCTTGCGCATTAACTCGCTGATCCTGCAAACGTTGCAAACGCAAGACATCGCCACCCTGCTCAAAATTGGGTAGCCAAGCAGCCCAGAAAAAACCTAGTAGTTCTAAGGCTTCAATTTCTTGGGCAGCCAATGGATTATGCAATGGAATATCTAAATAAATTACGGGTGGCGCAAGGGGTTGGAGTTTTTCCACTTCCTTGGCAAGCTGCTGCACTAGATCATCACCCAAGACCGCGATACGTAAGTGTGCTGGAGCGCCTGGATGGGCAATCGCCGTGGTTAACTGTGAAGGCTTTTTTGTTTTTACTGCACTTGCAGTGCTAATTACAGTCCGCTGCAGATTCAGTGGCGCCATTAAAGAAGTAAAAAAAGCGTGGTGATAGGACGGCAAATACACTTGCAGGTTTTGCTCGCTGGCTTGGTTTGGCAATGTGTCGAGCGGAGGCTTTGTCTGAATAGAAATATAAAAAGGTAAGAGCGAGTGACGCACACCACTGACATTACTTAATCCCGCCATCTGTACGTCACCCGGCTGGCCGTTAATCAGCAGGCCCGTTTCCCCACCACCGGTAGAAATAACCTCATCTTGGCTAAAAGGATGATTACTAACGCAGGCAGCCCAGTAACCCGCAATACCCAGCTCCTGCGCATAGCTCTGCCTTACCTTAGCTATGCGATCTGAAATATGATGACCCCGATAGCGTGGGTCAACAACAAGCTTAGCGGCTTCTGGTATGGGGTCGGTTGCATCTTCAAAGCTCAATGCACAGTGCCCCACGACTTCACCCTGCGGTGTTAGCGCAACAATCGAAAACATCGAGCCATCGCGCAAAGCGGCGGCGATTAATTGCGGCTGATACATCATGGGGTTTGGGTAACTAGGCCCATAACAACGGTAAATACATTGGGCTAGGCCTAAGGCATCGCTAGACTCCATTTTGCGTACTTCAAGTTGAGCTGCCTCTGCATCTGAAACTTGAGTAGAATCATGCGCTAACACTGGTGTATTGCCGAATAGCTCTGTCAATAATGGGGAATGATCTGGCATACGTTTAAAGTTCAACGATTTTAATGAATGATAGGAAACACTATTATCAGCCAACTTGATAACAGACGTAAGAAGTCCTCCTTATGCCAAACTCTGCGAGATACCCAGCTATGACGCCAAATCATCTGAGTCTGATTGATGCCTGCCAACAAATACAAGCGGGAGAGCTTGATCCCAAACAATATCTTCGTGCCTGCTTTGATTATGCCGCGACGCTTGAGCCAGAATTACATGCTTTTGTTAATCGAGCCTCACTGGAAACGCTCTTACAGAATGTAGGTGAAAAGAATCGTGGTCCCCTATGGGGCATTCCTGTAGCGGTGAAAGACATTATTAATACCGTCGATTTACCCACCACTAATGGCTCACCAATCTATGTGAACCACCAGCCCACCAGCGATGCTGAAATTATTGGTCTGATTAAGCAGTTGGGCGGCATCATTTTTGGCAAAACAGTCACCACCGAATTTGCTTGGCGTAATCCCGGACCAACTGTAAATCCCTGGAATCCTTTACATACGCCGGGTGGTTCATCGAGCGGGTCAGCCGCCGTTGTTGCCAAAGGTATTGTGCCGTTAAGCCTTGGTAGCCAAACCTTAGGCTCGATCATTCGGCCTGCCGCCTATTGTGGTGTGGTTGGTTTTAAAGCGAGCTATGGCTTGATCCCCAACAGCGGCGTCTTTCCTTTCTCGCATTCTTTAGACCATCTGGGTTTATTTACCCGCTCGGTTGCCGATATGGCCTTTGCGTTTAATTTAATCATGGCACGTCCGCTTCAGTCAGCTACCAAGAATGTCCCCCGCATTGGTATTCTCAAAACCCCTTACGATGCAAAAATGAGTGACGAGCAAGCACGCACCTTAGAGCTAACAGTAATAAAGCTAGTAAAAGCCGGTATAAACGTGCAAGAGGTGGTGCTGCCGAGTAGCTATGCTGCAGCGTTTGACGCAATCTTTTGTGTGATTGAATCTGAAGCTGCAGTCGTTCACCAACATCATATTGAACATCATAGCGATAAGATCAGCGAGCATATTCAAGCGCTTGCCGAAAAAGGGGCTTCATATACCGCCCCTCAATATATTGCAGCACTTCAATTACAAAAGCAGTTACAGGAAGACATTAAACAGTATTTTAAAACGGTGGATGTTTTGCTCACGGCACCCGCTACTGGTGAAGCGCCCTTTGGACTTCAAGCTACCGGCGATCCCATTTTTTGCTCACTCTGGAGTTTTCTAGGCTTGCCTGCTATTACCATACCCGTAGCCCGCTCGAGAAATGATTTGCCCTTAGGGCTGCAATTGGTGGGGCAATTTCAACATGATGATGAAGTATTGCAGATTGCTAAATTAGTTGAGGACGCACTCAGTATGCAGCGCAGCCAATAACTGATTTGCTTAATAGTAAGTCAAGGGCTGTGCCTTGCCCCAGAAGATCCAATACGAATAAATCGTGTACAGGATGATGGTGGGCAGCACAATTACTGCGCCCCAGAAAATAAACCACAAGGATTCAGTGGCTGCTGCCGCTTGCCAAATAGTCATTTGATCGATAATCAAATAGGGAAATAAGCTATAAGCAATGCCGAGAAAGGCGAGTAAAAATACCACGATGGTGAGTACAAAGGGGTGCCATTGCAAATGCAACTTACCAGTATCCAAATGATTTAAAGAACGATGTATCAAAAAGAAGCACACTAAGGTTAAGAGCGGCAAAGGTGACAACCAAATCATATTTGGAAAGACAAACCACTTTTGCATAATGCTGGCGCTGAAATAAGGCGTGGCTAAGGAGATCAGCCCAACGCCAGCAGCTGTCAGCCACAGGCTTTTACGCGCCCAGCCTACAGCCTTAGCCTGCAGTTCATCGGTGGTTTTCATAATCAACCAAGTCGACCCCAACAGCATATAGCCCATCGGTAAGCAGATTGCTACCAAGGCGGCAAATAACCAACCTAAGAGCCCTGATTCAAAGCCCACAATGTAGCGGCCAATCATCAGGCCTTGTGCCATCGCCGCGACGAGGCTACCGAAGTGAAATAAATAATTCCAGATGGGTTTATGGTGGGCTTGCGCCTTTACGCGGAAGTCAAATGAGACGCCACGTAAAATTAAACCAGCCAACATGGCAGCTACTGGAAGATATAGATTAGTCAAAATAATGCCGTGGGCAATGGGAAAAGCTACTAATAAAATCCCCACACCAAGTACTAACCAGGTTTCATTCGCATCCCAGAAAGGCCCAATGGATGAAATCATAGCATCTTTTTCAGCATCGTTTGCGCTATTTAATAAGATGCCAACACCCAAATCGTAGCCATCTAAGACCACATAAGCAACCATGGCCACACCCATTGCACCAAGAAAGAAAATGGGCAGCCAACCAACGGCTTGGGCAAGATCGGGCCACACTAATGAGCCCACTTCAGGCCCCCTGCGAGGTAATTGGGGCCGAGCCTAATTGATTGGCGACGGGATTACTTCCCACCTCGGCATTTACCTGACGCTTTTCGCTAGCCGGCAAATCGGCTTGGCGCGCTAAATGAAAAACAACCGCGATGTAGCTAATAATTAAACCGATATATAAAGCTAAGTACATGAATAAGCTACTGAAGACCATCCCAGTAGGTAGTTTGGTGACGGCCTGTGCGGTGGTCAATACCCCCGTAACCAAATAGGGCTGCCGGCCAATTTCAGTGACATACCA
>CAILUH010000098.1 GCA_903837335.1 uncultured beta proteobacterium
AAAAGAGTCGATTGCAAAAGCAATGAAAGAGGTCCTCACCAAACATAGCATTAAGATGCCAGCGTTAGCGATGCCAATAAGGTATCTGATGTTTGCAACAACTCAAACTCCAGCGATTGATGCCATGATGTCCATCATGGGCATTGAAGAGGTTGTTAAGAGACTCTCTATCGCCTAATAAAGCCCCTAGCAGTTGAAGGACTAATTGTGTATACTAACCTAGTAGGTTAAAATTGCCTATGGAAAAATCAACGCCCCATTGTAAATTACAGATCATAAGGGCGTTGATTGAGGAAGGTAAAGTTCACATTACTTTATCCGCTTATTCTGGTGCTTCAAAATTGGGACTATATCGTGAAGATATATTAAGGGTCGTAAATACATTAGCTACAAAGAATTTTTATAAAAGCATGACATCAAATAACAATCATAAAATTTGGCAGGATGTTTATAGAACCAAGTTTAAGCATATCGATATATATTTAAAGTTAACCGTCTCAGATCAAGTTTTAATTGTCTCTTTTAAGGAGCTATGAAATGAAATGTCCAATTTGTGGGGAATCAAGATTAACGAATGACGCAAGGGATTATAAGTATGAGTACAAGTCACATTTTTTAGTAATTAAAAAAGTAAAAGGTCAATACTGTGATGGGTGTGGTGAGGTCATTCTAGCTAATGAAGTGGGTAATAAATTAAATTTAAAAATGCTTGAATTTAATAAAAAAGTGAATGCAAGTTTGTTTGATCCTAGTTTGATATCTAGTGTGCGGAAAAAGTTGAAGTTAGATCAAAAAGAAGCTGGAAAAATATTTGGAGGGGGGGTAAATGCGTTTTCTAGATATGAAAACGGCAAATCAAAACCACCTATAGCCTTAATTAAGCTGTTTTTTATCTTGGATCAGTACCCGGAACTCTTAGAATTAATCAAATGTGTATAAGCTTCTTAAGCTTGGAGTAGGGTATTGCTTGCTAATAGTAAGAGAAATAGGCTAAAATACTAGATTGTTTTGATTGCTAATAAAAACGATCGTTTATAAGAAGTGCCAGTTTTAAGAGCTAATACGATCGGGGCTATAGCTCAGCTGGGAGAGCGCTTGCATGGCATGCAAGAGGTCAGCGGTTCGATCCCGCTTAGCTCCACCAAAAGCGATTAAATTGCATTAAATTTATTCAGGTGACAGTGAGTAAGTCAGTTTTACCGTAGTACTAGGTCCCCATCGTCTAGAGGCCTAGGACATCACCCTTTCACGGTGAGTACGGGGGTTCGAATCCCCCTGGGGACGCCAAATATGGCAAAGAGGAGCGGTAGTTCAGTTGGTTAGAATATCGGCCTGTCACGCCGAGGGTCGCGGGTTCGAGTCCCGTCCGCTCCGCCAACAATCCTTATTTATTCTATATAAATCAATCACTTAGTAGATTGTTTTAATTATATACCCCTATTTCAACCCATGTCCTAGACTATTGAAGTTCTTTATCAATTTGAGATTTGGGTTGTAGTTATTCTATTCTGGGGTAGGGTGAGGGAAAAGTCCCACAAACAACTTTAGATATATTGACGCTTCTGACGTTCATTACATTTTTCAAATTTAAAACTTCTCTAATAACCTTTTAGTGAAGTTTGTTGGATTGATACCTATCCCATTGCAATAAGTAATGAACTCGATGACATCTAGATTTCGTTCTCCAGACTCAACTTTGGATATATAGCTCTGGGGTTT
>CAILUH010000099.1 GCA_903837335.1 uncultured beta proteobacterium
AGGCGAGCGCCGCATTTATGGATTTGCTGGTCGCGTGATGGGGGCTTTGTAATGGCGAAAATTGAACGCGCTGCTTATGCAGAAATGTTTGGTCCTACGCTGGGTGATCGGGTGCGGCTAGCCGACACGAATTTAATGATTGAAATTGAGAAAGACTTCACCATTTATGGTGAAGAGGTGAAATTTGGCGGTGGTAAAGTCATTCGTGATGGCATGGGTCAAAGTCAACGCGTTTCTAAAGATTGTGCCGACACCGTTATTACTAATGCAGTCATCATTGACCACTGGGGAATTGTGAAAGCGGATATTGCCATTAAGAATGGTCGCATTGCCAATATTGGCAAGGCAGGTAACCCCGATATTCAACCTGGTGTTACCGCAGTGATTGGGCCTGGAACAGAAATCATTGCAGGTGAGGGAATGATTGTTACACCCGGTGGTATCGATACCCATATCCATTTTATTTGCCCTCAACAAATTGAGGAAGCCCTTATGTCAGGAGTGACCACCATGATTGGTGGTGGTACTGGCCCGGCTACGGGGACGTTTGCAACCACTTGCACGCCAGGGCCGTGGCATTTACAGCGTATGCTGCAATCGATCGATGCGTATCCCATGAATATTGGATTGTTGGGTAAAGGTAATGGTAGTTTGCCGGCAGCATTACGTGAACAGGTTGACGCTGGTGCGATTGGCTTGAAATTACATGAAGATTGGGGCACCACGCCGGCAGCAATTGATTGTTGTCTAGGAGTAGCGGACGATACCGATACGCAAGTCGCCATTCATACGGATACCTTAAATGAATCTGGCTTTGTCGAAACTACTTTGGCGGCTTTCAAGGGGCGCACCATTCACACGTACCACACTGAGGGAGCTGGCGGGGGTCATGCTCCCGATATTATTCGGGCGTGTGGCGAAGCCAATGTTTTACCGTCATCCACTAATCCTACTCGTCCATTTACGATTAATACGCTAGACGAACATTTAGATATGTTGATGGTCTGTCATCACCTCGATGCATCCATTGCCGAAGATATTGCCTTTGCAGAATCACGGATTCGAAGAGAAACAATTGCGGCTGAAGATATTCTGCATGATCTGGGGGCTTTTTCAATGCTTTCCTCTGACTCCCAAGCAATGGGTCGGGTTGGGGAAGTGATTATCCGCACTTGGCAAACTGCTGACAAAATGAAACTACAGCGCGGCTTATTACCGGGAGATACGAATCGCCATGATAATTTTCGGGTGAAGCGTTACATCGCCAAGTACACCATCAATCCAGCTATTACCCATGGCATAGCGCATGAAGTTGGCTCGATCGAAGTGGGTAAGTATGCCGATTTAGTGTTTTGGAAGCCCGCATTTTTTGGCGTGAAGCCCTCTTTAATTGTTAAAGGCGGCTCCATTGCGGCTGCCGCGATGGGTGATCCGAATGCCTCAATACCGACACCGCAGCCTGTTCACTACCGCAATATGTTTGCGGGTATTGGGCAGGGCATTCGTCACAGTTCATTAACCTTTCTGTCGCAATCCGCTGTAGATGCGAAAGTCCATCAAGCTTATGGTTTAGAAAAAAATGTGGTCGCTGTCCGCAATTGCCGCAACATTAGTAAAGCCAATATGATTCATAACGATTGGCTCCCGCAGATTAGCGTTGACCCGGAGACGTATCAAGTGATTGCTGATGGCGAATTGCTGACCTGTGAGCCCGCTAAAGTCTTGCCGATGGCACAGCGCTATTTCCTTTTTTAAGTCAACTAATTATTCCTATATGACTACATTAACTGCGCCAGCATTACGTGTCGAGAAAATGATTACCGCTGGTCGAGGACGGCAAATAGCGCGGGCTGTTTTACAACGGGCCTGCGAATTGCCCTTAGTATTTGAAATGCGCACTAAAAGTCGCTTCGCTGCAACCTTAAGTGATGGGCGGCTGGCAAACTTTTTTTTACCGCGCGGTACAGTTTTAGCGGATGGCGATATTTTAGTTGCTGAAGATGGTTCGATGATTCGGGTAAGTGCGGCGTCACAAGCCGTAATGACAATCAAATCGACTGATACCCATTTGCTTACTCGCGCTGCTTATCATCTTGGTAATCGCCATATCCCCGTTCAGGTAGGCAAGGGCTTTCTCCGACTTGAACCCGACACGGTATTGGAAGCGATGTTGACTCAGTTAGGTCTAGAGGCCATCCATGAATTGGCGCCCTTTGAACCAGAAACAGGTGCTTATGGTGGTGGCCATCGGCATAGCCACGCAGAGACGTTTGATGCCGATTACGCGCTAGCGCAAAAAGTGTATCAAGTGCATGATCATAACCATGAACACTGATTTAGAAGAAATTGCTGCTTTGATGCAGTTGGCTTCACCCGCTTTGCCAATTGGAGGTTATAGCTACTCACAGGCGCTAGAAGCGGCCATCGATAGCACATTGGTATCTGATGCCGTGAGTGCGCAACAGTGGATTGGGGATCTTTTTTTAGGCGTGTTTACCCGATCAGAGGCACCCTTATGGTTAATGAGCCATAGTGCGTGGTCAAAACACGATTTCGTACTGTGTGCAGAGCTCAATGACTATTTCCTCGCAAGTCGCGAAACTTCTGAATTACGCGCCGAAACAGAGCAAATGGGGTGGTCACTTTTACAGCTGGCACAGTCCTTGGGATGGGGCGGTGAAGCCATTAAGCAATTAACTTTACTAAAGCCACTTTCTTTAATTACTGCTCATAGCTATGCTTGCTATCACTTGGGAATTCAAGCGCATAACGGCTTGGCTGCCTATTCTTTTACTTGGTTAGAAAATCAAGTCGCAGCAGCAGTAAAGGCGATCCCATTGGGACAAGTTGCCGGCCAAAAAATCTTAAGCGCACTGCGTACGCATTTACCCCGCATGGTGACAGAAGCCCAAGCACAGGCGCAATTGGGGCTAGCGGGATTAAGTAACTTTTCACCGCAATTTGCCATTTTGTCGGCGCGTCACGAAACCCAATATTCTCGTCTCTTTAGGTCTTAATTTATGAAGCAACGTACTAAGAAAAATCCCCCGCTACGGGTTGGTATTGGCGGCCCAGTAGGCTCTGGCAAAACGACTTTATTAGAAATGCTCTGTAAAGCCATGCGCGATCGCTATGACTTAGTGGTCATTACGAATGATATTTATACCAAAGAAGATCAACGCTTATTAACTGTTGCACACGCTCTACCGGCGGAGCGGATTATGGGAGTGGAAACGGGCGGCTGTCCGCACACAGCCATTCGTGAAGATGCATCGATTAATTTGGAGGCGGTCGAGCGGATGCTACAGCAGTTTCCTGAAGCCGACATCGTTTTTATTGAATCCGGTGGTGATAATCTAGCGGCTACCTTTAGTCCAGAGTTATCGGATTTAACGATTTATGTCATTGATGTGGCGGGGGGCGAAAAAATTCCTCGTAAGGGTGGACCCGGTATCACGCGCTCCGATTTATTGGTAATTAATAAAATTGATTTAGCACCTTATGTCGGCGCTTCTTTAGAAATTATGGAGGCTGATGCGAAAAAAATGCGCGGTGAGCGACCCTTTATTATGGGCAGCATTAAATCAGGTACTGGTTTAGAGCAAATTATTGCTTTTATTGAAAAGCAAGGTTTATTAATATAAAAATAGTTCAGCCGCATTAGCGACTGGCTGAATAGCGCAGGGCGCACTGCCACCCTAGTTCGGCCAGGGGTTCAGATCGTTGGGCATTAGCAATCGCGTCTTCCCCGCTGGCATTACCATCAACTACGCGCTGGGCAATGCCATGCAAGATAGCGGCAATACGAAAGAAGTTATAGGCTAAATAAAAATCCCAATGTTCAGCAGAATTTCTACCGGTATTAGCTGCGTATTGAGCGACATATTGCGCTTCAGTCGGAATGCCTAGGGCGGTCAAATCTAGGCCACCAATACCGCGCCATAAGGTAGGTGGAATATGCCAAGCCATGCATTGGTAGGCAAAATCGGCAAGCGGATGACCTAAGGTTGACAGTTCCCAGTCAATCACCCCAATGACTTCAGGCTTGGTTGGATGAAAGATTAAATTATCCATCCGAAAATCACCATGCACTAGGGTGGTTTCATC
>CAILUH010000100.1 GCA_903837335.1 uncultured beta proteobacterium
GTCTGGCTGGCCAGTTACTGGGCAGTTTGATTTGAGAAGATGAGAGACTAAGCATTGTTCAATGGGTGCCGCAGTGATGTCAGCACTAAGTAGCGCTGCATCAGCAGCAAGCGAAGGGTCAACTTCGAGATCAAGGCGATCAAGTAATTCACCAGTTAGCTCATGAATGCCTTGAGTAGCCGCTTCTTCAGGATTAATAATGCGAACGAGAACCGTTGCTTCCGTTAAAGCTGATAAATCAGCTTTAAGTTGCAAACATAACTCGTCTACAGAGTTAAAGCGTTCATTATTCAAGCTATTTAAATAAAGCTTGAATGATTTTGATTCAATCATCTTAGGCGAATCTGCCGGAATAATAAATTCAGCTAAGGCAATTTGTGGTTTGCCTTTGGCATTAAGCCAGCTTAATTCATACGCATTCCAAATATCGACACCAAAAAAAGGCAAAGTACTCTGGTCGGACTTCAACAAATTAGTGCGCTGTCCTGCGCGATCAATCGGAAATAGCAAGCTAGGATCATAGCGAGTAGGGTAAGCCGATTGCTGCCCAAGTTGATTTATTGATTCAATAAAAGCCATAAAGATAAAAAGAATAAATAGTAAGACGGTTAATTTGAGCTCAGATTCATTTGATCGGTCTTTTTGGGAATAAAAAAGAGCCACCAGATGCTGAATAAAACCGAAATTACACCCCAGACAATATAACGAGTTTGGTGGTAATTAATGTTAGGAAAACCAACAATCCATTGTCTAAATAGCGGGCTAAATTCAGGTGTATACCAACATAAGAATTGTAAAGCAGCATTATTTTCTAAACAACTTTCGAGGTCTCGTACACTAAATAGAAAACCTTGAATACAAACCCAAAAACTCCACAATATCGATGCCAGCAGAACTAAGCGAGTTTTGAAAGGCAGGTTAGCCAAACAAACTCCATAAGCCAAGAGCAGAGAGGCTGGGATGCAGGCCAGCAAAAAAAACCGCGGTCCCCAAAAAAAACCACCATACCAAGACCACCAATTAGCGTAGATTAATATCATGCCAAAAACAAAAACTAAGAGGGCATCGATGAGTAAAAATAATTTGTGTTCGGCGCTGGTGTGTGGTTTAAAAAAAGGCCGCAGAAAAATTGCCGGGATAAAAAATAGTAAGCCCTTGCCAAAAGAAAACAGAATGGAGATAAATCCCAAAACAAAGGGGTAACTAAAACCGGCCTTACCAGAATACGGCAATATAGTGACAGTGCCTTGATCTGCTACTAGGTAAGGGGAGGCGAAAATTGCGCCAAATTTGAAATAGTTTTCGAGCAAGATGGCACTAGTTGGCATCAGGAGGATAAGGAGGTAAAGGGGCTTATGTAACTTTAGGGCTAAAAAAATTAGCGTTAAAACAAGTGCAGGTAAGGTCGCTGGCGTTTGCACTACGCCAATGGCCAATAAAATCACCGCTAAAAAAAGCCGCTCCTTGAGGAGCGCAATGATTCCTAAGGTAATCGCACAAGCCGTCAGTGTTTCACCATAATAAGTCATGATGTGATTTGGAAACATTGAGGTAGTAAGCATGAAAATGGCAACAAAAAATTGCATTGTGCGATTTGGCATTGCGCGCACGAGAAATAATAAAAGCAGGCAAAAAATAATCGTATTGAACCAGGCGGTAGTCAGTTTGGCTTTTTCAAAAAAAGAGCCTACCCAATAGAGTGGGGCAGAGAAGATGGCATGAATAGTAGAAAACTTACTCGTTGGAGATTGCCCATTGATCAATGCCAGCAGATCATTAAACCGGTCTACACCATCCCCATCAATAGCTGGGTGGAGACATTTATAAAGAAGAAATAAGCCCAAGAAAATCCAAATGGACTTTAATTTATTACTGTCAAATAGAGTGTGCCAGCTCGCCATTACTTATCGGTTTCTAATTTTGGCGATTCGCAATACCCGAGACTACATGCCCAGTTGGCGCAACTGAAGCGGCAGCTTGGCAGTGGCCGGTTTGGTCGTCAAAAAAGAAATCAGGTTCAAATTCGCGTAAAAAATCACTTTTCGATAAGCCGCCTAGAAACATTGCCTCATCAACTTCAATACCCCAATCCATCAGCGTACGAATGGCTCGTTCATGTGCTGGCGCTGAGCGCGCGGTAACCAAGGCAGTGCGAATGCGCATACCATCTTCACTGGATTGATTTTGCAGGCGATGAAGGGCTTCCAACAACGGCTTAAAAGGACCCGGCGGTAAAGGCACGGAAACCTTTTTGCTTTCATGATCAACAAAAGCCTCTAAGCCTTTATTCTGAAATACTTGTTCGGCTTCATCAGAAAATAAAACGGCATCACCGTCAAAGGCGATACGAATCTCATCGGGATGCGATTCAGCGCTGGTATTGGATTCTGGATAGACGCGAGCCGCAGGAAAGCCTGCATCAATCGTAGCCCGCACATCATCTTCGTTGGCAGATAAAAATAAATTGGCATGCAGTGAGCGTAAGTAATGATAAGGCGGACGTCCACGGGTAAAAACCCCGCGCTCTAAATGTAAGCCATGGTGAACTGCTGAGCGGAATACCCGTAAACCACTCACCGGATCATTGCGCGACAGGATAACAACTTCTACCCGTTGCTCTTCACCCGAATTAAAGGCCAATAATTTTTTTACTAAGGGAAAAGCGACGCCGGTGCGCGCAGGAATCGACAGCCTTTCCAGTTGCAGTTTCATATAAGCGCTGTCATCGGTTGACTCAAACAGATTATTTTCTTCCTCAAAGTCAAACAAGGCGCGCGATGAAATGGCCACAACTAATTTTCCGGAGAGACTGTAGGCCATCTTATTTTAAAAAGAGTTGATATGCGGGATTTTTACTTTCGTTCCAATGGGGATATCCCAGGGTGGTGAGAAAGTCTTGGAATGCTTTTTGATCTGTTTTTGGTACTTGAATGCCGACCAAAATACGGCCATAGTCGGCCCCATGATTGCGGTAATGAAACAAACTAATATTCCAGTTGGGTGCCATGCTGGTTAAAAACCGCATCAATGCACCTGGCCTTTCTGGAAATTCAAAGCGGTACAGTAGCTCATCTTTGGCTAAGGGTGAGTGCCCGCCGACCATATGACGTAAGTGTGACTTAGCTAACTCATCATGGGTAAGATCAATGGTGGCAAAGCCAGCTTGATTAAAGTGCTTAGCAATCGTCGTACTATCTTGTGCCTTCACAGTAGAAATACCCACAAATAAGTGGGCCTCACTTTGATCAGCAATGCGGTAATTAAATTCTGTCACATTGCGCTTGCCTAAAAGTTCACAGAAACGCTTAAATGAGCCACGTTCTTCGGGAATAGTCACAGCAAAAACTGCTTCGCGAAATTCACCAACATCAGCACGTTCAGCGACAAACCGCAAGCGACTAAAGTTCATATTTGCGCCGCAAGCAATTGCAACAAACGTTTTCTTTTTAATTTGCTTTTGGGCGATATATTTTTTTAAACCTGCAATTGCTAAGGCGCCTGCAGGCTCAAGAATGCTCCGGGTGTCACTAAATACATCGTTAATCGCAGCACAAATTTCATCGGTATCAACGGTTACTATCTCATCAACTACCCGTTGGCAAATCCGAAATGTTTCTTTACCTACGAGTTTTACGGCCGTGCCATCCGAAAATAAGCCAACCTCTTTTAATTCCACGCGCTTGCCGGCTTTTAGTGAGCGTTTCATCGCATCTGAATCTTGTGCCTGTACGCCGATAATTTTTGTCTTTGGGTGCACAGCCTTGGTGTATTCCCCAATTCCTGATATCAAACCACCGCCACCAATGGCAACAAAAATCGCCTCAATGGGATCTTCGTATTGTTGAAAAATTTCTTGGGCAATTGTGCCTTGACCTGCAATCACATCGGGATCATCAAAAGGATGAACAAAAGTAAGGCCACGTTTTTTTTCTAGCACCTGCGCATGAGCGTAAGCGTCGCTATAAGAGTCGCCACATAAAATCAACTCAACCCAGGATTTGCCATGGGCCTTAACAGCATCAATTTTAACGTTTGGCGTGGTGATGGGCATCACAATCACGGCTTTGCATTTCATTTTGGCAGCAGCTAAAGCCACGCCTTGGGCATGATTGCCAGCTGAAGCAGCAATCACACCCCGTTTTAGTGCAGCAGGAGGTAAATGGGCCATTTTGTTGTAGGCCCCACGTAATTTAAAGGAAAAAACGCTTTGATTATCTTCGCGTTTCAGTAAAACTCGGTTTCCTAGGCGTTGCGATAGCTGGGGTGCGAAATCGAGCTCAGTTTCGCGAGCGACATCATAGACCTTGGCGGCGAGAATTTTTTTTAGGTAGTTGGTTGCCATCTAATGAGCGTACCACGGATGGGTCTTAAGCCCTTATTTTGGAAGGGGTTACTACTTTTCACAAAATACTGACAGGATGGGCCCTTGCTCAATTAAAATAATCATTTATTGAAGTCTGTGCCATGAATGCTCCCCTCGGACTTAATCAGTTATTTGACGCTGAAACGGATTTACCCCGTTTGCGCGAAATTCCCTATAACTACACTTCATTTTCCGATCGGGAGATCGTCATACGTCTTTTGGGTGAGACAGCTTGGCAGGCTTTAACAGAATTACGCGCAAGCCGGCGCACGGGACGCTCAGCCCGAATGTTGTTTGAAGTGTTGGGTGATATTTGGGTTGTACAACGCAACCCGTTTCTGCAAGATGATTTATTAGATAACGCTAAACGGCGGCAAATGTTAATCGATGCCTTATGGCACCGCTTAGGCGAAGTTGAAAAACGCGTGACTACCGATTCGGCCGCACAAGTTAGTATTTTGTTAAATGCAGCCCGCAGTGCAGTTGAGCGTTTTGAAGCCGAATTTACTACTGTTACCTTATTGCGTAAAAAAGCACAAAAAATATTTAGTCGATTTACGGCTAATGACAATATTACTTTTGACGGCATCTCGCGGGTCGCGCACGTGACCGACGCTACCGATTGGCGGGTTGAATACCCATTCGTGGTGCTCAAGCCCGATACAGAGGCGGAAATCCCCAATTTAGTTAAAGCGTGTATTGAACTAGGCCTCACCATTATTCCCCGTGGGGGCGGCACTGGCTATACCGGCGGGGCAATCCCTTTGTATGCCATGTCTGCAGTTATCAACACTGAAAAGTTAGAGCAAATTGGCTTAGTTAATTCAGTAAGCTTACCTGGGCTCAGGACCGCAACCCCAACCATCTTTACTGGAGCTGGCGTA
>CAILUH010000101.1 GCA_903837335.1 uncultured beta proteobacterium
CGGTTTCAACTAAATATTGCTGCACCATGGCTTGGCGAAGTTGCGGCTTAGCCTCTTCTAAAGAGGGAAATTTAAAGGGCCGTTTATCGTCTAAGCGAATAATGACCCAACCTTCCGAAGTTTGAATGGGGGTAGTGGTAATTGCACTTTTATTCATTTTGACAACCACGTCGGCAATTGGCTTAATCACTTGACCAGGGAAAAGCCAGCCCAATTGGCCACCACTACCTTTGGTAGCTTGATCGATCGAATACGCTTGTGCCATAGTTCCAAAAGGCTCGCCTTTTTGAAAGCGGCGAATTAAATCTTCTGCATCCGCTTTGCTAGGTACAACAATTTGACTTAAGTAATACTGAAACGCAGATGCACTCTCCCCCACTAATTTACGCTGCCGCTCGTATTCAGTCTGCAATTGCGCATCGGTAATGGGGTTAGTGCTGAAATGATTTTCAACTAAAGCTTGAATTAATAAAGTTTGCTTGAGTTGCGTATATTGATCTGGAAAATCGATCAAACGCTCCAAGCCCTTTTTAGTGGCTTCATCAGTTAACAATTTGCGGTTAATTAATTCCTGCTTCAGAGCATTTTGTAATTCAGGGCCATCTTTTTGTCCCTGGCCCATGGCATTGCGAATATTTAAGGCTAACAAACCAGTGGAAATCGGCTGCCCATTGACGGTCGCAAAAAATTCAGCGTTTGTCTCTGAGACCGTGGTCATTTTCTTATCTGCTGTTCCGGCAGATCCACTGGCCCCAATGGCTGGGATAGGATTAGGGCTCGTAGTTTGGGCCTGACTAAAACTGGGCAAGCTGATGCTAATGAGGCCAAGGGCAAATATAGGGATAATTTTTTTCATCGCTTTATTGTATTCGAGTCGTGCTTCTACGCAGCAATTAAACTGCGCGCATTTCTAAATGCTTGCCCAATACTTGCAGGGCGGCCGCAATACCATCAATGCGAGTTGTATGATGCAAATCAGTCAAGCGATTTACCTCTTGAGCAGAAGTTTTTAAGCGACGCGCCAATTCTGCTGGGCGAACTTTTTGCCTCACCATTTCATTTAAAAGCAAAATTTTTGCAGATAAGCTGGCCGGCAATTCAATAGTTAACTGATCTCGCTTTGGTTTTGATGGCAAGGGCACTGGCCGCTTATCTTCAAAATAAAAATCAAGGGCAGTTTCAAGTGCGTCTCTAGCGGCCTTTAACGCCTTAGCTTCTGATGCGCCTTGTGAAATAGCCTCAGGAATATCGGGAAAAGTAACCAAAAATCCGCCCATTTTTTTATCGGCAGTTAAAACTACTGGGTAAATAAACATTGTCTTATTCCTTATTTCAAACCAAGCTGGCGTTTAATCGCATTGAGTGTGCCAATTTTCAAATCACTATCGTGCATCGGCAAAACTGATTGTTTTCCATTGAAATAGACCTTCAAGTGCGACCCCTTGCCTGGGCGAAAAGTTGCTCCTGCTTTGGTTAACCATTTTTTAAACTCTTTACTTTTCACCCGTTAATTATAAACAATTTTGTTTATATCATAAACCCATTAACTCAGCATGGCAATCCATAATTTATGCTGAATTTCTCAGCTAAAGCGCTAACCCGCCGCTCGGGTTAAGATTTGGTATGAATCCTGTTTCTATGGCGATGTCAGCCCCGACAAAACCGATTTCTTTTGATTATCCCCAGCAAGATGGCGCTGGTAAAACCTGCACTGCGCAAGCTTGGGCTAAATCCCCGCCACCGCTTTCAGTCGACCAAAAGGCTGCGGCAATTGACCGCATCAAAACCCTCTTAATCGAGAAAGATGCGGCAATCGTAGCGCATTACTATGTCGATGGTGAAATTCAAGACTTAGCCATGGAAACTGGTGGCTTTGTGGCGGATTCCCTAGAAATGGCACGCTTTGGCAAAGCCCACGCAGCGAAAAATTTAATCGTTGCTGGGGTGCGCTTTATGGGTGAAACGGCGAAAATTCTCAGCCCCGAAAAACGTATTTTTATGCCCGACCTCGATGCAACTTGTTCACTCGACTTGGGTTGCCCTGCCGATGCATTTGCCATTTTTCGTGCCGCGCATCCTAAGCGCACGGTAGTGGTCTATGCCAACACCAGTGCTGCCGTTAAAGCCCAAGCGGATTGGATGGTGACCAGTTCATGTGCTTTAGCTATCGTGCATCACCTCAAAGAACAGGGTAAACAAATTCTCTGGGCACCCGACCGTCATTTGGGGCATTACATTCAAGCACAAACTGGAGCTGATATGTTGCTCTGGAATGGCGCCTGCATTGTGCATGATGAATTTAAAGCCACTGAGCTGGAATTATTACGTTTGCAATATCCCGCTGCCCAAATATTAGTTCATCCAGAATCACCGGCTGCGGTAATTGCACTTGCCGATATGGTGGGCTCGACTTCTGCCATGATTAAAGCCGTAGTTGAAGGGTCTGCCAATGAATACATTGTCGCCACCGATAAGGGCATCTTGCACCGCATGCGGCAATTAGCGCCTCATAAAAAACTCATCGAAGCCCCTACTGCCGGCACTAGCGCTACCTGCAAAAGTTGTTCCAACTGTCCGTGGATGGCGATGAACGGCCTGCAAGGCATTCTGGATGCACTAGAAAATCAAACGGGTGAAGTGTTCATTGAGGAAGCCACGAGAATAAAAGCCCTTACTTGCATCGACCGTATGCTTGATTTTACGAGCCAGAACGCTGATTTATTGGCTAAAGCCCAACATGGCTTTGTCAAACATATTGGCGCAGCTTAAGGTTTACTTGCGATCTTATGTTTGATACCAACGAAACTTTAGAGCAAGCCCGTACGCGTAATATTCAAGATGCCTTGAGGGAAGATATTGGCGTTTGCGATTGGACTGCACAACTTGTACCCAGCAAAATAGGTAGAAGCCAGCTAAGCGTACGCCAAAAAGCCGTGCTCTGTGGCAAGTCTTGGTTTGAAGGCACAATCCAATCCCTTGATCCTAAAGCTGTACTGACTTGGTTTTATCAAGAAGGTGATTGGATGGTGGCCGATACCCCAGTATGCGAAATTACGGCTGATGTTCGCGCCTTATTATCGGCAGAGCGAACCGCAATTAACTTTCTACAGACCCTTTCTGCGACCGCTACGAACACTAAAAAATATGTAGAAGCAATTGTTGGACTAAGTCCAAACCCCAATAGCTGTGTTGTACTTGATACCCGAAAAACCTTGCCAGGCTTACGTCAAGCGCAAAAATATGCAGTACGTATTGGTGGTGGAGAAAACCAACGCATGGCTTTGTGGGATGGCATTTTGATCAAAGAAAATCACATCGCCGCTGCTGGTAGTATTCGTGCGGCGCTTGATGCCGCAGAAAAGCTCAATGCAGGAGTCGGTATTCAGATTGAAGTAGAGAATTTAGCCGAATTAGATGAAGCAATCAAAGCAGGCGCTAAAAATATTTTGATTGATAACTTCTCAATTGAAAAAATGCATAAAGCGGTTGCCATTAATCAAGGCAGAGCCCAATTAGAGGCATCAGGCGGTATTGGTATCGAGCTAATGCGTGCTATTGCAGCTTCCGGGGTAGATCGAATTTCACTTGGCAAGCTGACCAAGGATGTGCAGGCTGTTGATTTTTCAATGCGCATGCTTACTTAAGAAGCTTAGTTGAATTAAGCCTGTTGCTTAGGCGTCAAAATTGTTGGATAAGATACTGCCCCCGCATTAGGGTAGTCGCGGCTGTAGTGCAAACCCCGGCTTTCTTTACGCATGAGGGCTGATTTCACAATCAGCTCAGCACAATCTAACAGATTACGTAATTCAATTAAGTCGCGGGTCACTTTAAAGTTTGCATAGTATTCCTGCACTTCATGATGCAATAACTCAATGCGATGTAAAGCACGCTCAAGCCGTTTAGTCGTGCGCACAATCCCAACATAATTCCACATCAAGGAGCGTAATTCGTCCCAATTATGGGCAATTACCACTTGCTCATCAGCATTTTCAACTTGGCTTTCATCCCACAAAGGTAACGCTGGCAAGTCAGGCGTAACGGCTAAATCAATATCAGCAGCAGCAGCTTTACCAATCACAACGCATTCTAATAATGAGTTACTTGCTAGGCGATTAGCCCCGTGTAAGCCGGTATAAGTAGATTCGCCTACGGCGTATAAACCTGGTAAATCGGTATGGCCACGCAAATCGGTCACTACCCCACCGCAGGTATAGTGGGCAGCAGGCACCACAGGAATGGCTTGCTGGGTAATGTCAATTCCCAGACTTAAGCAACGCGCATAAATCATGGGAAAATGTTCTTGAATAAACGCCGGATCTAAATGCGTAGCATCTAAATTAACATGGTCTAAGCCATATTTTTTCATTTCAAAATCGATGGCCCGAGCGACAATATCACGCGGTGCTAATTCATTACGCGCATCGTGTTCAGGCATAAAACGTAGCCCTTGGGTGGCTCCCCCTTCAGGCAACTTGAGCAAACCACCTTCTCCGCGCAAGGCCTCAGTAATTAAAAAAGTGCGGTCACTAGGGTGATATAAGCAAGTAGGATGAAACTGAATAAATTCCATATTACCCACTCGGCACCCTGCGCGCCAAGCCATGGCTATACCATCACCAGTAGCTGTATCGGGATTACTGGTATAGCGATAGACCTTACCAACCCCACCGGTAGCTAAAACAACGGCTTTAGCCGCAATTGTTTCCACTTTCGCATGGTTAATATCTAAGGCATATACGCCATAACACCGATTCGGTAATTTTTTCTTATCCTGAGAGGACAAGTGTCGATTCGTAATAAGGTCGAGTGCAATCCAATGTTCAATTAACTGAATATTCGGATGCGAGCGGGCTTGATCTAAAAGCACCTCATGAATTGCCTTACCCGTAGCGTCAGCAGCATGCGCAATACGGCGATGACTATGACCACCTTCGCGAGTTAAGTGTAAACCTAGTGGGCCCGCCTCATCCGTAGTAAATGGCACACCTTGAGCAACAAGCCACTGTATTGCGGCGGCACTTTCTTCCGCAATATACCGCGCAGTTGTTTCATCCACTAAACCCGCGCCGGCGTTTAAGGTATCGGCAACGTGTGCATCAACACTATCGGCCTGATCTAACACGCCAACAATGCCACCTTGAGCCCATGCAGTAGCGCCCTCACCCAAACTACGCTTAGCCATCACAATCACGGCTTGGGTTTTGGCAAGATGCAAAGCCACTGTGAGTCCTGCTAAACCAGCGCCAATAATCAGCACTGGCAATTCAGCGTTTTTTTGCAATGCAGTTTCCACTTTAGGTGTGCGCTGCTACCTTATCACTGGATATTTCCTCGTTGGTACCGTAGCCCAATTTAACCGCAGCATCACCACCTTTAACTACAGAAACCGCGCAATACTTAAACTCAGGTATTTTGCCAAAGGGATCTAAAGCAGAGTTAGTCATTAAGTTAGCCGCAGCCTCGTAATACGCAAAGGGAATAAAAATTGCGCCACGCGGAGTGCCATCATCGCGCCGCACATGAATTGCAATTGTGCCGCGCCGTGAAGCAACCGTTACTACGTCGCCTGTTGTCACACCTAATTGCACCATATCGTCCCCACATAAGGAGACAGTCGCCATCGGCTCAATCGTATCCAGTATGGTCGCACGTCGCGTCATGCTACCAGTATGCCAATGCTCTAGCTGCCGACCCGTAATTAAAACAAAAGGATATTCAGTATTCGGTCGCTCATTTGCAGGAATAATATCCGCAGGAACTAGCTTTACCTTGCCATCTGCCGTTGGAAAAGCATCATTAAATACAATTGGTCGACCTGGGTCTTCGGGGCTTAAACAAGGATAAGTGATGCTTGACTCGCGCTGCAAACGATCCCAAGTAATACCTTTAATGGCTGCGTGCATCGCTTGACGCATTTCTTCGAACACTTCTGCTACACCGGCATCAGGGCCAGCATACTTCCAATTCAGACCCATGCGTTTAGCCAATTCTTGCAAAATCCATAAGTCGGGTTTTGCCTCA
Organism: uncultured beta proteobacterium; assembly: GCA_903837335.1. Lineage (GTDB taxonomy): Bacteria > Pseudomonadota > Gammaproteobacteria > Burkholderiales > Burkholderiaceae > Polynucleobacter. The sequence goes on from CAILUH010000101.1 coordinate 6,022, forward strand.
CCTGGTGGATGAATCGCGCGTTTACCCATTTGCAGCATCCGATCGGTATTGCTCACTGTGCCAACTTTTTCTGGCCAAGCACTCGCTGGTAACACGACATCGGCTAATAAAGCCGTCTCAGTCATGAAAATATCCTGCACTACTAAATGCTCTAGCGAAGCCAAGGCATGACGTGCATGATTTAAATCAGGATCGCTCATGGCAGGATTCTCGCCCATGATGTACATGCCGCGAATTTTATCGGTGTCACTATCGGGCGCCAAGATCTTATCCATAATCTCAACTACGGTGTAGCCGGGTTTGGAGTCTAATGGGGTCTCCCAAAACTTCTCAAACCAATCATGCGCATTGGTATTATCGACCCGCTGATAGTTCGGGAACATCATCGGAATTAAACCCGCATCACTAGCGCCCTGAACATTGTTTTGTCCACGTAAGGGATGTAAGCCCGAACCTGGCTTACCAATTTGACCTGCAATGGTCGATAAAGCAATTAAGCAGCGGGCATTATCGGTACCATGCACGTGCTGACTAATGCCCATGCCCCATAAAATCATCGCCGACTTCGTCGTCGCAAACTCGCGCGCTACTTCACGTAATGTTTCTGGTGGAATACCGCAGATAGGCGCCATTAATTCGGGGCTATATCCCTGCACATTTTCTTTGAGGGCTGCAAAATTATTAGCCCGATTCTTAATAAATTCCTGATCACACAAACCTTCTTCAATGATGGTATAAATCATTGCATTTAACATCGCCACATCGGTATCTGGCTTAAATTGCATGATGCGCCACGCATGCTTACCCATTTGCGTCACACGTGGGTCGGCTAACACCACCTTAGTACCCCGTTTAGCGGCATTTTTAAACCAAGTAGCTGCAACTGGGTGATTTACTGTTGGGTTTGAGCCAATCAATAAAATCATGGTGGAATTTTCCACATCATTGACTTGATTGCTAACGGCCCCTGAGCCTACGCCTTCTAATAATGCAGCCACGCTAGACGCATGACATAAGCGGGTGCAATGATCAACGTTATTGTTACCAAAGCCAGTACGTACTAGTTTTTGAAATAAATAAGCCTCTTCATTACTACCTTTAGCTGAACCAAAACCAGCTAAGACCTTACGGCCGTATTTTTCATTGAGGCCCTTTAATTTATTCGCTGCAACATCTAGAGCCTCTTCCCAAGTCGCTTCACGGAAAATGCTCGACCAATCATTAGGATCTTGCGAAGCGGTTTCATCTTTAGGGATACCCGTCTTGCGAATCAATGGTTTGGTAAGGCGTTGTGGGCTATGAATGTAATCCATGCCAAAGCGACCCTTCACACATAAACGATTGTGATTTGCAGGGCCATCACGACCATCAACGCTCACAATCACATTATCTTTAATGTTGTAAGTAATTTGGCAGCCAACACCGCAAAATGGGCAAACTGAATCAACTTTACTGTCCACTTTTTGTGAGCCGATTAAACCTTTAGGCATCAATGCGCCGGTGGGGCAAGCTTGTACGCACTCGCCACAGCCAACACAAGTACTCTCGCCCATGGGGTCGTTCAAATCAAATACGATTTCACTATGGTTACCACGCATTGCGTAACCAATCACATCATTTACTTGCTCGTCACGACAGCCCCGCAAGCAACGATTACATTGAATGCAGGTATCTAAGTTCACTGCCATGGCGGGATGCGAAATATCCGCCTTGGGTTGCTCACGACGCAGCGCCTTTAATTCTGGGCGAACGGTGACATCCATTTGCTTAGCCCAGCTACTTAACTCACCAAACTGCATGCTCTCGTCATCACCGATCCACTTATAGCCTTTATCAGGCATATCCGAGAGGAGCATTTCTAAAACTAATTTCTGACTTTTAACAGCACGTTCACTTTGGGCCTTGACTTCCATGCCAGCAGTGGCATTACGACAGCAACTTGGGGCTAAAGTACGCTCGCCATTAATCTCAACTACGCAGGCACGACAATTGCCATCCGGGGCGTACCCATCTTTAAAGCACAAATGGGGAATATCAATGCCATGACGTTTAGCTGCTTTTAAAATCGTCTCGCCATCATAAGCAATGATTGTTTTGCCATCGAGCTTGAACTCAACCGTTTGTAATTCGAGTTCCTGCGGATTTACGGGCGCGTTCATGCAATCTCCTGCGGGAAGTATTTTTGGACACAACGAATCGGATTTGGTGCAGCTTGACCTAAGCCACAAATCGAGGCATCAACCATGACAGTAGCCAAATCTTCTAAGGTCGATTGATCCCACTGCTTGGCCTGCATTAAAGTAGCCGCCTTACCAGTACCTACACGACAAGGCGTACATTGTCCGCAACTCTCATGCTCAAAAAAGTGCATGATATTTAAGGCGGCATTCCGCGCGCTATCTTGCTCACTCAACACCATCACTGCTGCAGAGCCAATAAAGCAACCATAGGGCTGTAGCGTATCAAAATCGAGTGGAATAGCATTCATCGTCGCTGGCAAAATGCCGCCCGATGCACCGCCTGGTAAATAGGCATAGAACGTATGTCCAGCCTCCATACCGCCACAATAATTGTCAATCAACTCTTGAATCGTAATGCCTGCAGGTGCCAACTTAACTCCGGGCTCTTTTACCCTGCCGCTGACGCTAAAACTACGTAAACCTTTACGCCCATTTAAACCAAATGAACTAAACCACTCAGGACCACGCTGCACAATATCTCGCACCCAATAGAGCGTTTCCATATTGTGCTCAAGGGTAGGACGGCCAAATAAGCCAACTTGGGCAATATAGGGTGGACGCATTCTTGGTTCGCCGCGTTTACCTTCAATGCTTTCGATCATTGCCGACTCTTCACCGCAAATATAAGCTCCAGCACCCCGACGCAATTCAATTTTCGGTAATGCGCATGGTGGGTTCGCTTGCAGCTTGGCTAATTCAGCTTGGAGTAATTCACGGCAGCCATGATATTCATCACGTAAATAGATATAACAAGTTTCGATACCAACGACTTGAGCGGCAATCAGCATGCCCTCTAAAAAACGGTGGGGATCACGCTCTAAATAAGTGCGATCTTTAAAGGTGCCGGGTTCGCCTTCGTCAATATTCACTGCCATTAATTTTGGTGCAGCTTGGTCTTTCACAATCCGCCACTTGCGACCGGCAGGAAAGCCTGCACCACCCAAGCCACGTAAACCGGAATTTTCCATAGCTAATAACACAGCCTCAGGACTGTGCTTACCCGAACTCACATCGATTGCTAATTGGTAACCGCCTTTAGCGCGGTAAGCCTCATAACCCACATAAGCTGGTGACATTGGCTGATTAGTACCTTGTGGAGAAATACCCTTCTCTACATAATTAATGGGATTGAAATCGCCGTCATTTTTGCCCATCGGCTGGTGTGTCGATTTCGTTTCAACTGCAGCAACTACTTTATCGACTGAAGCAAACAAAACGGGATATTGCGATACCACGGCAATAGGAGCTTGTTCACAACGTCCCACACAAGGTGCAGGAATCACTTTGACATTCGCAAAATTAGTACCTTCGCCCAAAACTTTTGGCAAACGCGCTAATAAATCTTGTGCGCCATGTAATTCACACGAGAGGCCATTGCAAACCCGCACGGTAATCTCCGCTACAGGATCATCGCCACGCACTACTTCAAAGTGATGGTAGAAGGTTGCAACCTCATACACCTCTGCCATCGATACATTAATTACTTTAGATAAGGCAACTAAATGCCGATCATGTAAAGCCCGATACTCATCATTTAACTGGTGTAAATATTCAATTAATAAGTCCCGTCGATAAGGCGCAAGACCAATTAATTGCTGCACCTCAGAAACAGAAATATCATCAGGCTGGCGACCCTTCATTTTGCTTTTTTGACGAATGCGCTGCCTTAAGTCATCAATGGTTGCAACTGCAACAGCCTTCATTTCACCAGCAGGTTTGGGATGATTCATTGGTCCTAATCTTTATTTATTAACGTCGTAATAGCAAAGTCAATCAAAGTGAGCCCGAAAACGTATCGCTCTATTGTATTAGATTTATAAATCATTTGATAAATAACAAAATACGCAGATTATCTATTATGAATGAGTCGAACCTAAAATACCTTGACCAAGCTCAAACTAAGCAAAATGCCTAAGAAGAGTACGATAAATTTAAGGGTTAACCCTTAAATAGCAAGCTATTGCGGGTTGGTGGACTGAAAACCTTGGTTACTAGGTAAAAAAGTATTGCTGTAATCCGCATTTCGCTCTTGAATCCGCACAGTGACACAATTGTTGTAATCTGCTGACCCAGCCCGGTAACCCGCTCCAGCACAATCTTCCTGGGCAGCCTCTTGAATTGAGCCGCAAGAAATGACGCTCAAAGGAATAAGAAAGATACCAAGGTGAGTTAATTGGCGCAATTAACCCGCCCACTGCTTAGCGAAATAAACGCCAATTAACACCACAATGGCAACACCTACAGGCATGAGGTAGAAGCCCACGATGCCGACAGCCTCTTCTTGTTGTTCTTTGCCAAATTCGGGTTTGTCCGAGGGCGAATTAGTCATTTGCAGCTCCAAAGTAAGTTCAATTGTTCATGAGCAGATTTTGCCTACAAACAGATTAATAGGCCATTATATTTGATCGGGGGCAATCTTACGTTCGTACAGATAGCTTGACTGGTTAGGCAGTCATGCCCTCGCTTCGGGTTAATAAGATTACGGTGATACTAGTTAAAATAATTTACCATATTATGATTTTCTGAATAAGCCGCTAAGCTGTTCAGATTTACCCCTATTCATGCAATCTAAAGCGTTATACATTTCCCTAACTTGAAAAAAAGCCTATGCGTGTAGAACAAAAAAATAACACCGTTGCAGAGCTCGAGTTCGCCCCCTCCTGGGATCAACCAGTAAGTTATATGCAACGCACGCGCTCCTATTATTTAGGGCTCGGTTATGAAAATCCCTATGTCTGGGCGCACTATCTATCCGTGCCATTTAGCCCTCTAAAAAAGCCTCTCAGTAAATCTACTCTAGCCATAATTACTACCGCCGCTCCTTACCAAGCTGACAAAGGCAATCAAGGTCCTGGCTCTGCTTATAACGCACTAGCCAAGTTTTATGAAGTGTATGCAGGTCCAACAGCAATCGATCCCGATTTACGCATCTCGCACGTAGGGGTAGATCGTAAAAATGCCGACATGGCCGAAATGAATGCGTGGTTTCCTTTGGCTGCCGCTAGAAGAGCTGTGGCCAGTAAACGCCTTGGGGCTTTATCGCCACGATTCTATGGCTTACCCAGTAATCGTAGTCAACGCCACACGCTTGAAGTGGATGCGCCAGCAATTGCCAGTCTTTGTAAAGCAGATGGAGTTGACGTTGCCATCCTCATTCCCAACTGCCCCATTTGCCATCAATGCCAAAGTTTGTTGGCGCGCTACCTTGAAGAGCAAGGCATTGCCACGGTCATTATGGGAGCAGCTAAAGATATCGTTGAATATTGCGGTGTGCCACGACTGTTATTTAGCGACTTCCCTTTAGGTAATGCGGCCGCTAAGCCGAATGATGCAGCCTCACAAGATAGCAATTTTGAACTGGCATTGCGTATTTTAGAATCTGCCCCAGCACCCCGCACTACAGTTCAGTCACCATTAATTTGGGCGGTAGACGCACAATGGAAATTAGATTATTCCAATATTGAGCGTTTATCTTCTGCAGAAATTAAAGCCCTCAGAGATGAAGCTGAAAAAGTGCGTATTGCCGCGCGCGACTTGCGGATACAAACGGTCGGTAGTTAGGGTGCTCTGACTTAACAGTTAGCTAAACAGATTCGGCAAAAACATCAACAATTCATAACATTGTTATAGTCGAAGAAATTGATGAAAATAATTCTCTTCGCCCTTCTGGCTGCCGTTCCTCTGGTTGGCGCAGCACAACCAACCGATTGGAATACTACTCCGCCAAATTGGAATAGTAGTGATCCCAAATGGAGTAATGCACCCCCGAGCTGGAATGCGAATGAACAGAACTTTAACAATCCAATGACCAACACCAACTTCAATAACTGGATATATGATGACCCAGCCGACCCAATGAGCCGCCAAAATCAAGCGCGAATTGGTGAAACGAATATGGTTGACGATAGCGGCAATCGGATTGGTTACGAAAAATAAAATCCTTATTAGAGGAATCATAAATTTATGGGAAGCAGTCTTTACAATTCATTTCTGAGTAAAAATCCGAGCCATCAAGAGCGCTTAGATTTCGGAAACTCCATTCGCAAACAGACGAGCCGCTCTTCGCTGGCCGAATTTACGGTAAAAAATAATCGCCAAACACCGATTGATATTTTGCTTACTCAAGCAAAATCTCGGATTCCACCATTTATTCCAATCCGCCATGCACGCATGGCTGTTAATCCATTTGCATTTTTTCGTGGTGGGGCTGCCATTATGGCTAAGGATTTAGCCGGCGTTCCAAGTCCAGCTATTACTGTGCAATTATGTGGTGATATGCACGTCAGTAACTTTGGTTTCTTTTCGACCACTGAGCATCAATTGGTCTTTGGCATTAATGATTTTGATGAAACACTGCCTGGTAATTTTGATTGGGACTTAAAACGCCTGACCGCAAGTGCAATGATTGTTAGCCAACTACTAGGTCAAGACCAAGTCTATGGTGAGGCGATCGTGCGAAATATTTGCACTGCCTATCGCAATTCACTCCACCAATATGCAACTTTTCCCTATGTCGACCTAAAGCGTAGCTATATTGATGAAAAAATCTTATTAAGTTCTACAACCCATTATGGGAAAACAGTTAGCCAAAAGTACTTAAAAAAACTGATCGAAAAGACACGTAAAAATACGAATCATGGTGTTCTAGACAAATTAATCGAAAAAACACCGCATGGCCCGCGCTTTATTGAACACCCTCCATTAATAGTCCATGCTGATGTGTCAATCCGTAGTGGCGCAAAAATATCAGAGCTACTCGACGAAGTTCTCCAGACTTATACAAAATCATTATTACCAGATCGCCAACATTTATTGAGGCGTTACAAACTGATTGACTGGGTGCGTAAAGTAGTTGGGGTTGGCAGCGTTGGCACGGCATGTTGGGCAATGTATTTTGAGGGTCAGGATGCGGATGACCCTCTTTTTCTTCAATTGAAAGAGGCCCAAAAATCGGTTCTAGCACCCTACTTTCCTAGTAACAAGTTTCAAAATGAGGGCAAACGCGTAATCGATGGTCAAGCCCTCATTCAGGGCGCGCCGGATCTTTTTCTGGGCTTTGGCAAAGCTGAGGGACATTTTTATATCCGCCAATTACGTGATATGAAGGGTGGTATCTCTATTGGCGGAGATGGCATCAATATGGAAGTATTTCCTGATTTTGCAAAACTCTTTGGCTGGGCCTTAGCAAATGCGCACGCCAGATCAGGCGACCCTGCCGTGCTGGCTGGCTACTGCGGTAAAGGGGAGGGATTAGACGATGCTATGGTTAAATTTTCAATTGCGTATAGCAAGCAAAATGAGGTCGACTACGATACCTTTTTAAGGGCAATTCAGTCGGGAAAAATAAGCTCCACCACAGAAAATTTTTAGAATGGAATGATGGTACAGCCTAATAGTTTCCCGACTTCATAAATTTCAGGGCAGCTTCTAAAGGCTTGGGTGAGATAACAATATCACCCTGATAAGGATGATCAAGCCCGATGATGATCGTAATTACGAGCCCTGTCACGACGGAAAGTATCGAAACAATAATGATATTACTCAGTAAAGCGTGTTCTGCTCCAAAAAAAATAGTCGATAAGAAAATTAAAAATGATCCAAGCAATGTAAATTGCAGCAGAATGATGTTTAGAGAGCTCTCTGAAATAAATATTCTCATTCCTCTAATCTCACGCAACTTAATCGTTTCTTGAACTAGCGTATTAAGAAATATTAATTGGGTAGTATTTTTTGTATTTATTTCTGTTAAAAAGTTATTCAGCTCATATAGATATGGATCTTTAATGTCGAGAATAGTTCCTTTTTTCATGCTAGGCCATTCTTTCTCAATTACATTAGTTAGATAGCCTTCAATAAATTTTCTGACTTCCTTTGTTTGATTAATCTCTAAACCAGATGCAGATCGATAAATGCTTAAAGTAGTCAAAGCTTCTTTATAGACTTGCTCCTCTGCAGTTTTAAATTTATCCCAAGAGCCTACAGCGATAGCTCCGATTAAAACTGCATAAATTATTCCAATAACCCCAAACATATGGCCGTGAATTTCGGAGAATTTAGGACGCTTAGAAAGCGGCCAAACTTTCCTTAGGAAAAGTATGCCACCTAATGAGAAAATTAGGGACAAAAAACTAAGAATGAGAATTTGCCAAATGGTGTCAGCGTTATACAAGAAGCCTAGCATTCATTTTCCTCTATCTAATCGAATTCATTTATGAATAACTATCGCTTAGCTAGTCTCTTGATCGCTAATGATAAGCAACCAATAATATAAACCATACTATTATCTTGTTACTTGGCGGAGAGGGTGTCTAGTAGAGGCTTGGTAACTTGTTGAGAGTTATTGAGCATTCTTGATAGTCCTTGATTCAGCCAACCCTTGTAGTTTAAAGCAAAAGTCGGCATTAAGTACTATTTAGCCTGTACGCAATATTCCCAAAAAGTTACTCTTGAGCTTTATAGATAACCCCTCTAATCACAACAATTGTGTGGTGAATGTGGGGAATCTTCTTCTTGGGAGAATTAAGATGAAAACAGTATTTACCGATGCCTTTATTAAATATATTAAACAAGCTGGGCGCTATACAGATGCCGCAACCTCTGGGCTGAACTTTAACGTTAAAAACAGCTCGGGCGGCTATTGGGTATTTAGGTTTCAGTTCGCTGGTAAACGTGCAGACCTTTCCCTTGGGGCCTACCCAGCCATTAGCCTAAAGGAAGCTCGCAAACGGGCACTTGTGTCACGTAATGAGCTACTACAAGGTAATAGACCAACGGCGTACTGGAGATCCCAGATCGCGCAAAAAGACCCTGATCGGTTACTTTTTAAGGACTATGCAAAACAATGCATTGAAACCAAGAAAGCAGAATGGCAAAACCCCAAGCACGTTGAGCAATGGTTCAATACTATAGAGCAATACGCCAACCCTTTTATTGGTGACAAAGGTTTAGATGAAATTGACACACAGGATATTTTAAATATTTTGATGCCTATTTGGTTCACCAAAACTGAAACTGCTTCGCGTCTTCGTGGGAGAGTTGAGTGGATTTTGGCATCTGCCACCACCAGAAAGTTAAGAAACGGATTAAACCCTGCTGCGTGGCGAGGTCATCTTGAAACGATACTACCTAAACCAACTAAGATCACTCCTGTAAAGCATCATCCCGCTCTACCCTATAAAGAAATTCCTACCTTCATGAAAGCACTTGCCGAGAAAGATGGAGTTGCGGCCCTTGCACTTGAATTCCTCATCCTAAACGCTAATCGGACAGGCGAAGTCATTGGCGGCTTACGTAATGAAATAATAAACAATGAACTTTGGGTTATTCCAGCAAAAAGAATGAAAGCCAAACGAGAACACAGAATCCCGCTTAGCAATCGCTCCTTGGAGATATTACTAGTTGCTAGATCACTTGATCCTGATAGCAAATATCTTTTCTCAAGAGACAGTAAGCCACTATCAACGATGGCTATGGCGATGATGCTCAGAAAAATTAATTCCGAAATTACCGTCCATGGTTTTAGATCTAGCTTTAGAGATTGGGCATCCGAGGAGACCAATCATAGCTGGGAGGCAGCTGAAAAGGCGCTAGCCCATGCCATCACGAATCAAAGCGAAGCAGCGTATCGACGGGGTAATTTAGTAGGGCCTCGTAAGCGCTTAATGAAAGACTGGGAAGATTATTGCCTTACTGGTACTTGGGGTAATGTTATAGCGCTGGATTCTGAAAGAAAAGCAGCTTAGGTAAGATAAGGGTATGGATCTTAAAAATAAATTATACGAGGTGCAAATGGTGTTGGAAGGGAAAAGGATCCCCATCCAACCCCCACAGCCCATCTTCCTCACTAATGCAGACTTCATTAGAGGTTCTAAGCACGGACTCTACGCGTTGCACCAAATCAAAAACGAATATGTTGATAAATGCATTTATTACAATCATAGGTTTCCAGAATCGTTATCTAAGGAGCAAATTAAACTTCTAACAAGTATATTTAAAAGTGTAGATACTTTTCTTAATAGAAATTCTCTAATTGATCCCTCTGTACATAAGATTACCAAAGCCCTCCGAAAAGAGGTGTCAAATCTTGGCGCAACATACAGAAATTTCAATGGAACATTAAATAAGGTTCATTTACCGGCATTTTTGGATAAAGCCTGCAAGGTCTTTATAGAATTCACTATAGAGTTCGTTGAAACCTTCAATTTCATTGATGGACTAATTAATGACATAAGAAAGATTCCTAATCGAACCCCTGACTGCGAATTAAGAATATTACTTGATAAAGTAATTGTTAATTACCAGAAACAAAAAAATACAACTAATTACCCAAAATATCCTTATGTATTAGACGCTCTGAATTCAATGGAGGGATATGTTTTTGAAGATGATCTACTACCAGAAATTAAGCTGAGCGCAAGGCAATATGGAAATTTCAAAGAATGGCGTGATAGAGGTACGTACTGGTGGTACATCCAACCATAAAAGTCGGCATTAAGTATTTTCTGCGTTAGGTGTATAGATCTTTATAGGTAATCATCAACACATCTTTTGAAAAAGGACGTGTAAAGATGAAATCTAATTTACCTTCAATAAATGAACTTGTTCAGGATGTAAAAAGCGCTAACTCCGCTAAACAAGAAGCTCGTAATTGGGAAGAAGTTAAGCAGCGGCACGAATTAGAAGCCTATCAGCTTATAAGGATAAGCGAGCTTTCTAAATTAACTACCCTATCTAAAAGTTGCATCAACCTTTGGGTAGCCCAAGGTAAGCTCATTCCGCCAATCGTTTTGTCGCCAACTGTAAAAGTTTGGAAATTACAGAACGTAATGGATTGGATTGAAGCTAAAGGAGTTAACAAATGACTCCGAACATTAAAAAATGGGACTTGTCCCATTTTCCTATTAACCAGATAAAAGTAGCTACTGAGAACAACTATCTATACGACCCGTTTGGTATCGCCAACCATGACGATCAAGCTCTTTGCGACTCAATTGAGGAGTTTGGAATTCAGGAGCCATTGGCGATAAGTGAAGATTACTACCTACTGAGTGGTCACAGGCGTTTTGCTTCCGCGACAAGACTCGGGATCGAAATGGTACCAGTAAGAATAGTTAACAGATGCTTCGGTAACCTCGACCAACCTGAGCGGCTTGAGCTATTGAGGCTTCATAACCAACAAAGGGATAAATCTACCGGGGAAAAAGTGAGAGAGAAGATGTTAGAGCTTGATAGAAGCTCTGCATATAGAAAACTACTACAAAGAAGAGATAAGCTATTTACTAATAAGGACGAGGCCCAATCAAATGTTATTTTGGGTACCAGTAAAAAAAGGGCGCGAATTACAACGCTCCAGTTCCATGCTGCAGCAATAAAAGTAATTAATGAAAACAAAGAATATTGGCCGTTAACAGATAGGCGAATTCACTATCTACTGCTAAATAATCCGCCATTAAGGCATGATAAAAAGCCGCATTCCAAGTATGTCAACGACAAGGCTTCATATAAGTCACTTACCAATCTACTTCTTCGAGCCAGACTAAATGGTGATATTCCTATGTATGCCATTGAAGACGGAACTCGTCCAATAAGGCTGGGCGGTGGTTTTGAAACCTTAGAGCAATTTGTTCTCCAAGATACTCAAAATTTCCTTGCAGGGTATAGCCGGGACTTAATGCAGGGTCAACCCAACCATTTAGAGATTATTTTAGAGAAAAATGCACTCAGATCAATTATCGAATCTGTTGCTAGAGAATTTTGCATACCTGTTACAACTACCCGTGGGTATTCCTCCCTATCACCCCGCTTTGACCTAGTTCAGCGTTTTCTTAAATCAGGTAAGTCTAGTTTGATTCTCCTGATGCTTACGGACTTCGATCCCGATGGCGAGCAAATTGCTGAGTCCTTTGCAAGGTCCCTAAGAGATGACTTTGATCTAAATGACATTCATCCAGTTAAGGTTGCGCTAACGGCTGAAGATGTTAAAAATAACGACTTGCCAAGCGATATGGATGCAAAACCATCAAGTCCAAATTATAAAAAGTTCATCTCAAAATATGGCGTTAAAGCTGTTGAGTTAGATGCAGCGCCTGTAGCACTCTTAAAGCGCAGCCTTAAAGAGGCAATTCTCTCATTTCTTGATATGGATGAATTTGATGCACAAAGAAATCTTGAGGAAGAAGATGCAATAAAGATAGAAGCGCATCGTCAGGTAGTCTTTTCTAGTATTAACGACTTTGACTGGGATGATAATAATGACTAATTCCATTCACAAATTAGGACTGCGTGGCTCAGTATTACGCAGAATTGGCGATAAGAAAACTATTGCTCTAGCTGACGCGCATAACCGCCGTCTTTTTAAGCCCAAAGGCGCCCTCCTTGGCAAAATAGACCCGACAAAAAGCCATCTAAACATTGAGCTAATTAAGCTATCCGAAGGTACGCTTGAGGATACGGTCCTTAAACATATAAATCTTGCAGGTATCGACTTATCTAATCGTACCAATAAGAGAAAGGACAAAGGATTAGCGAATGAATATGTATTTGGTCTGACGCCCGGTTTTAAAGGTAACTGCATTCCAATCTTCTCGCGGTGCCTAACATGGCTTGAATATCAATTGCCAACTTGTCCCATTGTCCATGCTGTAGTTCATTTTGATGAAGGGCATCTTCATATGCACGTAATAGTGGTTCCAATAATAGGCAATAGGCTTCCCGCTAGTGATTTGATCTGGTATGGGGAAGTTCGGCAACTTAAAGAACTAAGTCTTTACCAAGAAGTAAGCCGACATTTTGACCTTGGGTTTCCGGGAAAATTCAATGGGGCCGCAAAAATGAAATTGGCTTTGGCAGTGATTGAAGAAATTAAAACGATGCCGCTAGATATAAAAAGAGATGTATTTGAAGAATGCTTGGCATATGCAATACATGCCTATCCTGAGAATTTCATCAAAACATTGAATTTGGATGTTTCTAAAGTATTTCAGATCGCGGAAAGCTACGCTCATCAGTCAACTCTCTCTTGTGTGGGTTTAAAAGGCGGCGATATCTCAGATGAAATCCAGCCGTCTGACATGTATCAATTTGCTAACAACTCCTCAATAACTAGGATCTCAATATGAGCGCCAGAATCAGCGTACGAAAACAACTCAAACAAGTTAACTCCTTCTTCATACTGAGGGAGATCGACCGTCACTGTGACTCCTATAGCCGCATGGGGACCTTGTTAGAGGCTCGGCCACTACTTGATCCTGAATCCTTTTTTAAGGCTCTAGGGAGCTTCTGGTGCGTATCAGACAATATATGTGACTTTAAGGATGAGCTATCCCAAATCCTTGGCAATGCCTCTAGGGAAGAGTTAGATCTAATGATGGAGCC
>CAILUH010000102.1 GCA_903837335.1 uncultured beta proteobacterium
CCCTTGGTATAACAAGTTGTGCTCAACTAGCAGAAATGTCTGCACCATCCCCTGTAGCTACCTTGCAAACAGCAGCCGGAGCGGCAGAAGCAGGTAAATTTTGGGCTGTCTTTCATGGGGGAAAATATGGACAAATTGATGAGCTGATTGAATCACACAATAGAGTGATGATTCAAGAGCCAAATGATCCTATAACTGTTTCGCATCTCGCTTGGTTACATGCTTGGAAATTGAGTGAGAGAAGTCGTATAACTCATCCTCAAGCTCAAATTATTGAAAATGCATTTGTTGCCAAGCGACTTTTTGAGAAAGCTGTAGCCCTCAAGCCTGATGAAGCCAGATATTTAGGATTTGCAGCTAGTTTCACTATGACTGAGGCTTCAATTCTGGATGATGAAAAAGAAAAAAGGCGCGGCTACTATATGATGAAACAAGCAGTTTCAATGTGGCCAGAATTTAACCTTTTCACGAGCGGCTATGTATTAAGTAAAAATGCAAGTGATTCAAGCCAATTTAAAGAAGGACTAGAGCAACAGTGGGAAAATCTCGACGTGTGTTTTGGGGAAAGGGTCTCACGTCAAGCGCCAAGCTTTCAAAAGTATTTATCTCAAGAAACAACCCAAGGGCCAAAACGCGCTTGCTGGAACTCGTGGATTGCACCCCATAACTGGGAAGGATTCTTCTTAAATTTTGGAGATATGCTGGCTAGAGGCAATGATCTTCAAAATGCAAAAGTAATGTATGAAGCAACGAAGTTATCAAAGACATACCAAGAATGGCCATACAAAGATGTGGCCGAAAGACGTATAGCCAGTCTTAATCAGCTGCCATCTCTACTAAATCGAAATCCGCCTGAAGATCCTGAATTTACATCCATGATTAATTCCAAATTTTCATGTATGGGCTGTCACCAAGCCACCCAAACGAATGCTCGGTGAATAGTTTAAAAAAATACCAACCCTAGAGTTGGTATTAGATTATTGGTGGGCCCACCAGGCCTTATTAATTGCTTGATACCGGAAAAGACGCGTAGAAGATGCAATTATTGGAATCAATATATTGATTCACTTTATAACCCGTAGCATTATTTGTCACCGCTACTCCCTGGAATGTCCCCATTGGCTGTCCTTTAGCATTTAAAGTTGGAGAACAGCCGATAGTTACATAGCTCACAAAGTTTCCAGTACTCAGACTATTGGTAACACTAACTGAGTGATCTGAACTGGGGACAGTAAAAAGGATTCCAGGAGGATTGCTAGATGGATTATTTCCAGGACCGCCAGGGTTATAGACTGCTGAATACGCTCCAGAAGACGGTACTTGAACACGAGATAATCTTGCTATAGCTGCTGCATCACCTGTAAGAATAACGTCATAGTAGTTATCATGATCTTCTAAATACGCCATATTATATGAAGACTGTAGTGCGCCAGTATCAGCAAGTCCAACAATAGTGACGCTTCCATAGCCCGGTATGGAATAGCTGACGCCCGTTTGAGTCAGTTGTATAGTTTTTCCTGAGCTATCTGTCGCATACAAAATGAAATACTTACTAAAGTCAGTTGGCATAATGCTTGAAATTCCGTCCGGAGAAAAACCAGCTGATGTATACAGTCGCAAGCGATACCAAGCTGATGTTCCGTATAAGTCATAACCACTATTAGCGTAAGCAGGAGCATTCCAAGAAGGATTACTTTCGCCCAAAGAAGAATAGACATTTAACTTAGCTGCAAGTAATTTTGAACCATTACCACTGATATAAGAATTTTCGCTGGTCTTGGTTAATCCAACAGCAGAAAGCAGACCCGCCGGGGTAACTAATTGCAGCACAGTGGGAGAGTTGACAATCGTTACTGATACTGGATAGATAGCACTTGATCCACTTGTAATTCGATTGCCAAAATAACCAATTAATATCGGATTTTGGCGCTCGTTATATTCTGTATTTGGCAAAACACTAACTGCCACGGGAGTTACCACTGCTCCTGTATTAAGGGTGACTGAAAAAGCGGCCGGAGTAATGGATGGCGGCCAAAGAGGGTGCGTAAAGACAACGGGAATGGTTGCAAGAGGACCTTGACTCATTTGCGCAGGAGAAACAGCATAGGTAGACTGAAAATTGGTAGTACCAACAGCTGTGTAATATGCTCTTCCAGTAGCTTGCAAACTTGGGTCTAAATTCTCAAAAGAGACACCAGCAGCGTAAGCAACGCTTTGCTGAGTTGATAATGAGCAAGGGCTACCACAGCCTGGGACCGTACCTGCGCCATTATCAGTAAGATTCTCAACTCCCATATAACCACCATAGCCATAATTGGCAGTCATGATGGCAGGTATATCTGCAAAGTAGTCAGCCCCCAAAATAATGCTGCTATTCATAGAGCTTGACTTGTTATCGGTACTAGATGATCCAGCTTGGTCTGCTGCAATATACGACTGCAAAGCACTGGCAAATGAGGTGTAGGTGTTCGATGTATCAGGAGCTGTGCCACTAGTTGGCGCTGAACCACTAGTCGAGCTACTAGAGCCACTTCCTGAACAAGAAATCAGAATAATTAGACTAAGACTGCTAGTGATTAAAGCAATAAATTTCATGATTTTTAATTATTTTAAAAAAGCAAAAAAAATTATACCTTTTTATAGTCTATAAATTTATTAACAA
>CAILUH010000103.1 GCA_903837335.1 uncultured beta proteobacterium
AACACCGCAGCACTGCGTTTAGTGCAAAACAGCCTCGAAGATGTGACCGGAGTGCTAGAGGTGCAGCGGCGGTGATAAACTCCTGACTGATATAGGCTCGTAGCTCAGCTGGTTAGAGCACCACCTTGACATGGTGGGGGTCGTTGGTTCGAGTCCAATCGAGCCTACCAACGAATTGACCCGAATTGACCCGGAATGGCGAATGGGAGTATGAATGCTGGCAGTAAGCTTACCTGATGGTTCGAAGCGCGTGTTTGCTGCGCCGGTAACCGTTGCTGAAGTTGCACAAAGTATTGGCAGTGGCCTGGCTAAAGCCGCCTTAGCTGGCATAGTGGATGGTCGTTTAGTCGATTTGAGTTTTACGCTTGACCACGATGTGCAATTGGCGATTGTGACTGATAAAAGTCCCGAGGCGTTAGATATTGTCCGGCACTCGACGGCGCATTTATTGGCTTACGCAGTTAAAACGCTTTTTCCCACGGCGCAGGTAACCATTGGGCCAGTAATTGAAAATGGGTTTTATTATGATTTTTCATTTCATCGCCCATTTACGCCAGAGGACTTAACGGCCTTAGAAAACCGCATGCTGGAATTGGCGAAGAAAAATGAGCCGGTTTTACGGCAAGTACTACCGCGCGATCAGGCGATTGCCTTATTTAAGGCGCAAGGCGAACTTTATAAAGCGGAAATTATTGGCAGTATTCCTGCCGATCAAGAAGTCTCACTTTATAGCGAAGGCAGTTTTACCGATTTATGTCGCGGCCCGCATGTACCTTCAACCGGTAAATTAAAAGTTTTTAAATTAATGAAGGTCGCAGGAGCGTATTGGCGGGGCGATAGTAAAAATGAAATGTTGCAGCGTATTTATGGCACTGCTTGGTTAAAGAAAGAGGATCAAGAGGCCTATTTGCATATGCTGGAAGAGGCTGAAAAGCGCGATCATCGCCGTCTCGCCAAGCAACTCGATTTATTTCATTTCCAAGATGAGGCGCCAGGCCTCGTATTTTGGCATCCGAAGGGTTGGGCGATTTGGCAAGAGGTTGAGCAATACATGCGTCGAGTCTATCAACAAGAAAACTACCAAGAAGTCAAAGCGCCGCAAATTTTAGATCGTTCGTTATGGGAAAAATCGGGGCATTGGGAAAACTATAAAGATAATATGTTTACGACCGATTCTGAAAATCGGGTCTACGCTTTAAAGCCAATGAATTGTCCAGGCCATGTGCAAATTTTTAATTCCGGCTTGCATAGTTATCGCGAGTTACCGTTACGTTTAGGTGAATTTGGCCAATGTCATCGCAATGAGCCATCCGGCGCTCTGCATGGTTTGATGCGGGTTCGCGGCTTTACGCAAGATGATGGCCATATTTTTTGCACCGAAGACCAAGTGCAAAGTGAAGTGGCCACTTTCGATAAAGCGGTGCGCGCGGTTTACGCTGATTTTGGATTTACTGAGGTGGTCGTGAAATTGGCTTTACGCCCTGAGAAGCGGGTGGGAACTGATGCAATTTGGGATAAAGCGGAAAACGCCTTACGGGGTGCTTTAAGCGAATCTCTTGGGGCCGCAGGTCAAACTTGGGAGGAGTTACCCGGCGAAGGCGCATTTTATGGCCCCAAAATTGAATACCACCTCAAAGACTCCATTGGCCGGTCCTGGCAGTGTGGCACCATGCAAGTTGACTTTTCGATGCCGGCACGACTTGGCGCTGAATATGTGGCTGAAGATAATAGTCGACAGGTGCCGGTCATGCTGCACCGCGCGATCGTGGGCTCCTTAGAGCGTTTTATTGGTATTTTGATCGAAAACCATGCTGGCGCTATGCCCAGTTGGCTGGCGCCCATCCAAGCAGTGGTCCTTAATATTTCTGAAAATTCTGCTGCATATGCGCAACAAATTCAGCAAATCCTGAAAAAACAAGGGTTTAGGGTTGAGGCCGATTTGCGAAATGAGAAAATTACCTATAAAATACGCGAGCATGCATTACAGAAAGTGCCTTATTTGCTGGTTGTTGGCGATAAAGAGCTTGAAAGTAATACAGTGGCCGTTCGTGCCCGTGGCGGAGTCGATTTAGGCGTAATGCCTTTAGATGCCTTCGTTGCCCGACTCCAGCAGGATATTGTCCAGAAAGTCGGTCCCGAGCTAGTGAGCTAGGGCTTTGGGTGAGGTTGACGGTTTTTATTGTTTTTTATAAGGAATTAGAAGATCGCTACTGATAAATTGCAGCGCATTAACGGGGAAATAACTGCTCCTGAAGTGCGTTTGATTGGTTCTGACGGGGAAGCCGTTGGTGTAGTTAAGTTGTTAGATGCCTTAAGGATGGCCGAGGAGCAAGAAACCGATTTGGTCGAAATTGCTCCTACTGCGTTGCCTCCCGTAGCACGTTTAATGGACTTTGGTAAATTTAAGTATCAAGAAGCTAAGCGTCAGCATGAAGCTAAGCTGAAGCAAAAGGTAATTCAGGTTAAAGAAGTGAAATTTCGGCCTGGTACCGATGATGGTGATTATGGTGTGAAGTTGCGCAATTTAATTCGCTTCCTCGAAGATGGCGATAAAACAAAAATTACGCTGCGGTTTCGTGGTCGTGAAATGGCCCACCAAGAAATCGGAGCAAGAATGCTGGATCGTTTGAAATTGGATCTTGAGCCTTTTGGTCAAGTTGAACAATTTCCTAAAATGGAAGGCCGTCAAATGGTGATGGTCTTATCTCCAGCAAAAAAGAAATAAGCATGCGCCAATAAGTGCATGAGAAGAGCAGCAGCAGCTGCCGAAGTTGTAGTAGTTAGTTGTGTGAATCAAGGTACAGGAAGTGTAGCCGTCGGTTGCCACCTTAGATCACGAGAGAATGAAAGGGAGTAGTCATGCCCAAGATGAAAACCAAGAGTAGCGCTAAAAAGCGCTTCACGGTTCGCGCTAGCGGATCGATTAAACGGGGTCAGGCTTTTAAACGCCACATCCTCACCAAAAAAACCACTAAAAATAAGCGTCAATTACGTGGCTCAACCGAAGTAGCTAAAGCAGATGTGAAGTCAATTCGCGCTATGCTGCCCTACGCATAAACCCAGACTAGATAGGAGAATTTAATGTCAAGAGTCAAACGTGGGGTTACCGCTAGAGCCCGTCACAAAAAAATTACCGATGCTGCTTCAGGCTATCGTGGTCGACGCAATAACGTCTTTCGCGTTGCTAAAGAAGCGGTTATGCGCGCTGGCCAATATGCCTATCGCGATCGCCGTAACAAAAAGCGGGTATTCCGTGCTTTATGGATTGCCCGTATTAATGCTGCTGTTCGCGAGCATGATATGAGCTATAGCGTATTTATGAATGGCATGAAAAAAGCCCAGATCGAACTTGATCGTAAAGTGCTTTCCGATATGGCCATCATGGATAAAGAAGCATTCGCTGCTTTGGTTACGCGGATTAAATCCACTGTAGCTGCAGCTTAATTTACTATTCATTAAGCTAGGCAAAGATGGTTTCGCTCGACCAACTTGTCGAGGATGCCAAACGCGATTTCGCTAAGGCTGTCGATCCGGCAGCCTTAGAGGATGCTAAAGCGCGGTATCTCGGTAAAGCGGGAATCCTTACTGAGCGCCTCAAAGCGCTTGGTAAGCTATCGCCCGATGAACGCAAGAGCGCTGGCGCTGAAATTAATCTGGCTAAAACCGCAGTTGAAGCCGCACTACATGCTCGACGCCAAGCTTTAGCAGATGCGGTTCTGCATTTACGTTTAGCAGCTGAAGCTATCGATGTCTCGCTACCTGGGCGTGGGCAGCAGGTTGGCAGTTTGCATCCTGTCATGCGTACCTGGGAGCGAGTCGAGGCAATTTTTCATTCGATTGGCTTCGATGTAGCGCAAGGCCCAGAAATTGAAACCGACTGGTTTAATTTTTCCGCACTCAATAGTCCTGAAAATCATCCAGCGCGCTCGATGCAAGATACGTTTTACGTTGATAGCAACGATGACCAAGGTAAGCCCTTATTGTTGCGTACTCATACTAGCCCAATGCAGGTGCGATATGCCAGCGAGCACGTTAAAAAATATGCTAATGCTGCGGTGATGCCGCCGATTAAAGTCATTGCCCCTGGGAGAACCTATCGGGTCGATAGCGATGCAACACATTCGCCTATGTTTCATCAGGTTGAAGGTTTGTGGATTGGCGAGCAAGTTTCTTTTGCCGATCTTAAAGGGGTATATACCAATTTTTTGCGTACATTTTTTGAAACCGATGCTTTGCAGGTGCGCTTTCGGCCCTCGTATTTTCCGTTTACTGAACCCTCAGCAGAAATCGATATGGCTTTTGGCAGCGGTAAGTTAGCTGGCCGTTGGTTAGAGATTTCGGGTGCGGGTCAAGTTCACCCTAAGGTGTTGCGTAACATGGGCATTGATGCTGAGCGCTATACCGGCTTCGCTTTTGGCTCTGGCTTAGAGCGTTTAACCATGTTACGTTACGGAATTGATGATTTGCGGTTATTTTTTGAAAACGATTTGCGCTTTCTAGCGCAATTTCCAGCTTAAGCTTATATGCAATTTTCTGAATCGTGGCTCCGTCAATATGTTAATCCCGCTCTGGATAGCGATGGATTAGCGCATGCAATGACGATGGCTGGCCTTGAAGTAGAGGAGCAGTATGCAGTTGCGCCACCATTTACTAAAGTTGTTATCGCAGAAATTCTGTCAACTGAGCAACATCCGGATGCCGATCGTTTGCGGGTTTGTAAAGTCAATGCCGGAACTGGGAAAGAATTAACCATTGTTTGTGGAGCACCCAATGCACGTGCTGGTATCAAGATTCCTTGCGCCCTAGTTGGGGCTAGTTTGCCAGCAGCTGAAATCGGCGGAAAACCTTTGCTGATTAAAGTGGGCAAATTACGTGGTGTTGAAAGTCAAGGTATGTTGTGTTCGGGTCGAGAATTAGGTTTAGGCGACGATCATGCTGGAATCTATGAGCTTCCTGCAGACGCACCAATTGGCGAAGATATTCGGCACTATTTGCATTTAGATGAACAACTATTTGTCGTGAAGTTAACGCCTAATAAGGCAGATTGCTTGTCATTAATTGGCATGGCGCGTGAAGTTGCAGCCATTACTAAAGTACCTTTACAGCGCCCGCTAGTAAAAGCGCCTGCAGCCTCTATTGCAGACCAGTTAAAGGTCAATATCCTCGACCGTGATTTATGTGGTCGTTTTGCAGGCCGGATTATTCGTGGTGTAAACGCAGCGGCACCAACACCAGCATGGCTTGTGCAGCGCCTAAAGAGTGCAGGCCAGCGTAGTATTTCGGCTTTGGTCGATATATCTAACTATGTGATGTTGGAAATGGGTCAGCCCAGTCATGTTTTCGATTTAGATCGATTAGCGGGTGACTTAAGTGTGCGCTGGGCTAAGCCTGGTGAAAGTATTGAATTATTAAATGGTCAAACTCTCATACCTGTGCCTGTTGATGCCGAACCGACTTCACAAATTACTAATGGCGTAGGTGTAGTGGCGGATGAGAATGGCTTAGTGAGTTTAGCTGGAATTATGGGTGGCAATAACTGTGCAGTTAGTGATAAGACCACCAATATTTATGTAGAAGCGGCTTTTTGGTGGCCAGCAGCGATTCAGGGTAGGGCGCGACGCTTTAACTTTACCACCGATGCTGGACACCGTTTTGAGCGTGGCGTTGATCCTCAAGCTACGGTAGAGTGTTTAGCGTACTTATCCGCCCTAATCATTGAAGTTTGTGGTGGTCAAGCTGGGCCGATTGACGATCAAATCGTTGCTTTGCCGGAACGTAAGCCAGTAAGCATGCGTTTAAAGCGCGCAATGCAAATTATTGGCATTCCCTTAACTTTTGAAGTTGTAAGCGATGTCTTCTCGCGCTTGGGTTTCGAGTTTAGTACTACAGCTAATGGTGACGAGACGATTTTTCAAGTGACGCCGCCAAGCTATCGCTTTGATTTAGAGATTGAGGAAGACCTGATTGAAGAGGTCGCCCGTCTATATGGGTTTGAGCATATTCCCGATTTACCCCCGCGCGGGTTATTGACGATGCGAGCAATACCAGAACAGTTGCAGAGCATTCATACATTACGGCATCGCTTAGCCCAGCAGGGTTATCAAGAAGTCATTAATTTTGGTTTTACTGAGGCCGAGTTTGAGCAGCAACTCGCTAATGCGTCTACTACCTCGAGTCGGCCTATTCAGGTACTTAATCCAATTGCAGCTCAATATGCGGTCATGCGCAGTACCTTGCTGGGCGGTTTACTGACCAACTTGCGAACCAACCTTAATCGGGGCGCTAGTCGCATGCGCTTATTTGAAGTAGGGCGTACTTTTGCTTATGTTAATGCTGCAGATGAGCAGCGTGTACGCGATAGTGAAGATGCTTCTGCTGGGGCAGTAACAGGAATTTGGCAACCCATGCGCGTTGCTGGTCTGGCCTATGGTTTCACCTGGCCAGAGCAGTGGGGCATAAATAACAAAGTGGTCGATTTTTTTGATGTCAAAGGCGATCTGGAAACTATCCTGATGCCTTTGCAAATTAAAACTAGCACGATGACGCATGCTGCATTACATCCTGGTCGGTGCGCGGCAATTCAATTGGTAATGCCTAATAGTCTATTAACCATCGGCTGGCTCGGCGAGATCCATCCCGCTATTCAGCAAAAATTGGCTTTACCGTTGGCGCCGATTGTTTTTGAGTTCGATTGGCAGGCGATCAGCTCGATCGATTTACCAAATCCCGGAGAAATTAGTAAATTACCTGCCGTGCAGCGTGATTTAGCAGTCGTGGTTAAGCAAGATTTGCCTGCGCAATTAGCCCTGGATGCAATGCTCGCAGCAAATCAGGCATTTGTGCAAAAAATTACTCTCTTTGACGAGTTTCGGCCGCAGGTTGATGCTAGCAGAAGTATTTCGAATAGCGGCTTAGCGGCAGATGAAAAAAGTTTAGCGTTTCGTGTCACGCTTCTAAATCCACTTGAAACCTTGCAAGATGAACAGGTTGATGCTGCCATAGCTACATTACTGGCCCAGCTAGAGAAAAAATGTGGCGCGCGCTTGCGGTAGGTATATATTAGTAATAATTAATTGAAAATTGAATAATAATTTAAGGTTAAAAAGGTAATTTTAATGAATCAGACATCTCATGCCCACCTTACTGTAACTAAGAATGAACTTTCTGAAGCCTTGTTTGATCAAGTGGGTCTTAATAAGCGTGAAGCTAAAGATATGATCGATGCATTTTTTGACCGGATTGCCGAATCACTTGAAACCGGTACTGAAGTAAAAATTTCAGGTTTTGGTAATTTTCAATTACGTAATAAATCTGCGCGTCCTGGTCGCAATCCTAAAACTGGTCAAATGATTCCTATTGATGCACGACGAGTGGTAACTTTTCATGCAAGCCAAAAACTCAAAGACGCAGTAGAAATTCAAACGGATTTGGCTCAGGCTTAAATTTAAGTAAGCTTTGTTCACCATCCTGAATGTATCTTGACTGATTTATTGCCACCCATACCGACTAAACGCTACTTCACGATTGGTGAGGTGGCCAGTTTATGCGGCGTTAAATCTCATGTATTGCGCTATTGGGAGCAGGAGTTTGTGCAACTCCGTCCGCAAAAGCGGCGAGGTAATCGGCGCTACTACCAGCATCACGAGGTAATCTTAATACGTAAAATTCGTTCTTTGCTCTATGAAGAGGGTTTTACGATTGGTGGCGCGCGCAATCGTTTGGATGAGGCGCGTGGTAGCTTAAAACTGCGCTCAGAGTTAGAGGCCGTAGTACATATCTTGTCGCTCTAGTTGCTTGGCAACTGATACAATTTTAGTTTCGTCGGGGCGTAGCGCAGCCTGGTAGCGTACTTGCATGGGGTGCAAGTGGTCGGAGGTTCAAATCCTCTCGCCCCGACCATTCTCATGTTTCAGCCTCTTATTCAAAACTTTCTGTATGCAAACATCACCCACCAACACCATCTCAACGCCGCAGGATTTCTTTGGCCTGACGATCCCTTTTCTTGATTTTATTGGTGTCATTCCTGAGTTTGCAGAGGCTGGTAAATCACGCATTCGGGTAGATTTACGCCCTGAACTGCACAATAGCTTTCAGGTTGCTCATGGCGGTTTGATCATGACCTTACTTGATTTTGCGATGGCTGCTGCAGCCCGCAGCATGCATGAGCACGCTCTTGGCATGATCACCATAGATATGACAGTGAGCTTCATGCGACCCTCAACCGGAGTTTTGATTGTCGAGGGTAAATTACTAAAAATTGGTAAAACAGTGAATTATTGTGAGGCTGAGGTTCTAAATGAAGTAGGTGAGGTTACTGCAAAGGCATTGGGTAGTTTTATGCTGCGTCGCTAAGCCAGCCTCTTGACTAACTTCT
>CAILUH010000104.1 GCA_903837335.1 uncultured beta proteobacterium
ATTCGTGGCTCGCATCAAGCGCAGTTATTTACTGCTGTAGCTAAAGAACAATTTGGTGGCTCAGCGGGTCGCTTAGCCGATTTATATCTAGAAGGCTCTGATCAACACCGTGGCTGGTTTCATTCCTCACTACTCACCGGCGTCATGCTCGACGGTAAGCCGCCTTATAAGGCGCTCTTAACCCACGGCTTTACGGTCGATGGGCAAGGTCGCAAAATGAGTAAGTCGATTGGTAACGTGATTGCGCCGCAGGAAGTAGCCGATAAGTTAGGCGCCGAAATTATTCGCTTATGGGTGGCCTCAACTGATTACTCTGGGGAAATGACAATCTCTGATGAGATTCTCAAACGCGTGGTTGAGAGTTATCGACGCATGCGCAATACCTTGCGATTTTTATTGGCCAATCTAGCTGACTTTGACCCAGATAAACATGCTTTGCCCGCGTCAGAGTGGCTTGAAATTGATCGCTATGCAGTAGCCTTAGCGAGCGCTTTACAAACCGATATTCAAGCGTCTTATCAAGTGTATGAATTTCAACCCGTAGTTGCACGCATGCTCAATTTCTGCTCCGAAGATTTGGGCGGCTTTTATCTGGATATTCTGAAAGACCGTCTTTACACGATGGCGCCCGATTCGCCTGATCGTCGTGCCGCACAAAATGCCCTCTTTCATATCACCCGAAATTTATTAAAGTGGCTTGCCCCCTTTCTTTCCTTTACAACAGAAGAAGCATGGCAAGCCTTTCCGCATGGTAAAGCAGGTGCAAGCGCATCAATCTTTATGGAAGCATTTACCCCTTTACCAGAAATTGCCGATGCCGCAGCATTAATCGATAAATGGACTCGCTTACGTGAAATTCGTGCCGAAGTAACCAAGGCGATTGAAATCGAACGGGGTGCCGGTTTAATTGGTTCTTCCTTGCAAGCCGAAATTCAAATGCAGATTGCTGAGCCAGACTTTAGTCTCTTGCAGTCACTTGGCGATGATTTGCGTTTTGTCATGATTACCTCTTCTGCCCACATTGAGCCAAGCAATGATCCCCTGAACCCCTTAAAAATTCACGTCCAAGCTAGCCAAAATCCTAAATGTAGTCGGTGTTGGCATCATGTCAGTGATGTTGGTACTGACAGCAACTATCCTGAATTATGTGGACGCTGTATTTGCAATCTTTTTGGGGCTGGTGAAGATCGTCAATTTGCCTAAGGCAATATAAATATCCTTATGCGCACAGCCCCAACTCCACTACACCGCTATTTAATTATTGCGAGTACCGTCCTAGTTCTCGATCAAGTCACGAAGATTGCAGCGCAAATCTACCTCCCAATCGCTAGCCCAGTTGTTATTAATTCCTACCTCAATTGGTTTTTAATTTTTAACCCCGGCGCAGCTTTTTCTTTTCTTTCTCAAGCAGGTGGTTGGCAACGCTGGTTTTTTACGATTTTGGGAATTGCTGCATCCGTCGTGATTTTATGGTTTTTGCGGCGTAATACGGCTGACCAAAAATTATCATGGGCCTTGAGTTTAATTTTAGGTGGGGCAATTGGTAACGTACTCGATCGGATTTTTTACGGCGCTGTCGTCGATTTTATTGATGTTCATTATGAAACCTGGCACTGGCCCGCTTTTAATTTAGCTGACAGTGCTATTTCAGTGGGGGCGGTGCTGATTGTGTGGAGCGAGCTCACTAGGCCTAAAATCTAATTTCTTATGCCATCACTTATTAATAAAAAAATCATCCTTGGTATTTCGGGGGGTATTGCTGCTTACAAGTCAGCGGAATTAGCGCGCTTGTTAATGCAAGAAGGCGCCACTGTGCAAGTGGTGATGAGCGCTGCAGCACAACAGTTTATTACTCCAGTAACCATGCAAGCCCTCACGGGATTACCGGTTTTTACCAGTCAATGGGATGCCCGTATCGATAACAATATGGCCCATATCGAGCTCTCGCGAACAGCTGACGCCATTCTCGTTGCGCCCGCAACAGCCGATTTACTGGCTAAGCTTTCGCTTGGACTAGCTGATGATTTACTCACTACCTTATGTTTAGCACGTAACTGCCCCTTATTGTTAGTGCCGGCGATGAACTTACAAATGTGGGAGCATCAGGCTACCCAAAGAAGTGTGCAGCGCTTGGTCGAAGACGGCAGCACTATGCTGGGGCCTGCTAGCGGTATTCAAGCTTGCGGAGAAACTGGTGCGGGGCGAATGCTTGAGCCTGCAGAGATAGTTGAGCACGTCTGTGCCTTTTTTCAACCCAAATTATTGCAAGGTAAACGGGTCCTAGTTACTGCTGGGCCCACTTTTGAGGCCATCGATCCTGTACGCGGCATGACCAATCGTAGCTCGGGGAAAATGGGCTTTGCTATCGCCCAGGCTGCCCTTGAAGCTGGGGCCCAAGTGCATCTCATTGCTGGTCCCTGCGCACTACCAACACCCCTGGAGAGTGGCGGACAAATTTACCGCACCAATGTTACCTCCGGCCAAGAAATGTATGCCGCCGTCATGCAATCCCTCGATTGTGACTTGTTCTTTTCAGTTGCAGCCGTCGCTGACTGGACCATCCCCAATCCTGCGAAAGAAAAAATCAAGCGCCACAGCGCAACCGTTGCGAGTAAAAAATCGTCTGCTCCACAGATTCACTTTGCTGCTAATCCCGATATTCTGCAAAGCGTTGCTCAGTTCGCTAAAGCAAATAAAACTGGCCCGAATAAATCCCCGCGCCCGTATTGCGTTGGCTTTGCTGCCGAAACCAGCAATCTTGAACAACATGCTAGCGAAAAACGTCAGCGTAAGGGTATCCCGCTCATGGTTGGCAACATTGGACCCGATACGTTTGGGGACGACTTAAATCAACTACTTATTATTGATGAGAATAGTAAACAGCACTTACCGCGCGCGCCTAAACTAACATTAGCGCGCTTACTGATTAAAGCTGTGGCCAAAAAACTGGCATAAATCTCACGGGACTCACTCTATGCAATCGTTACAAGTCAAAATTCTCGATGCACGTATGCGCGCACAACTACCAAGTTATGGCACCCCTGGTAGTGCTGGTCTTGATTTACGTGCCTGTATCGATGAGCCGCTTGAAATTGCCAGCGGCCAAACTGTATTGGTTCCCACTGGACTGGCCATCTACATTGAAGACCCACGCTATGCTGCACTGATTTTGCCACGCTCAGGGCTTGGGCATAAACACGGCATCGTCTTGGGAAATTTAGTTGGCCTCATCGATTCTGACTATCAAGGCCAATTAATGGTTAGCACTTGGAATCGCAGTCAAGTTGCCTTCAAACTTGAGCCGCTCGAACGTTTGGCGCAACTGGTAATCGTGCCAGTGCTGCAGGTGGCCATCAATATTGTTGACGAGTTTACTGAAAGCAGTCGCGGCGCCGGTGGCTTTGGCAGTACAGGTCGAAGCTAAAAGTAGCTTTTAGGTTTCTGCAACCGGTTCCGCATTTGATTTGCCAGTCTTACTAGTACCAGGGTTGGTGGCTGCAATCGTTAACTGCACCTTACCCTCAGCATCAATATCTACTGCAACTTGCCCGCCTTGGGCTAAGCGCCCAAATAGTAACTCGTCAGCTAAAGCCTTACGCACAGTATCTTGAATGATGCGCTGCATTGGGCGCGCGCCCATCAAAGGATCAAAGCCATGTTTTGCTAAATGGGCTCGCAACGCATCGCTAAAAGTAGCATCAACCTTCTTCTCATGCAATTGCTCCTCCAGCTGCATTAAGAATTTATCGACGACCCGCATGATGATGGTTTCATCTAAGGCCTTAAACGAAACAATGGCATCTAAGCGATTACGAAACTCCGGGGTAAAGAATTTCTTAATGTCGGCCATTTCATCGCCAGACTCACGCGCATTCGTAAAGCCAATGGTTGATTTCTGCATCGCTTCAGCGCCTGCATTAGTCGTCATAATGATGATGACATTACGAAAATCAGCCTTACGCCCATTGTTATCGGTTAGGGTGCCGTGATCCATCACCTGCAAAAGAATATTGAAAATATCGGGATGTGCCTTTTCAACTTCATCCAGCAATAAAACGCAATGGGGTTTCTTGCTTACTGCCTCGGTTAACAAACCACCTTGATCAAAACCAACATAACCTGGAGGAGCACCAATTAAGCGACTAACGGCATGCCGCTCCATATATTCCGACATATCAAAACGCAAAAGCTCAATACCCATAATGTAGGCCAACTGTTTAGCCACTTCAGTTTTACCAACCCCCGTAGGGCCAGAGAATAAAAATGAACCAATGGGACGATCGACTTTACCGAGACCAGCGCGCGTCATTTTGATAGCACTTGCCAAGGCTTCGATAGCAGGGTCTTGCCCAAAAACGACACTCTTGATATCGCGATCAAGCGTTTGTAATTTGCTGCGATCATCCACGGTCACTGATTGCGCAGGAATGCGGGCAATTTTCGCGACGATTTCTTCAATCTCGGGGCGACCAATAGTTTTTTTCTGTTTAGATTTAGGCAAAATGCGCTGTGCTGCACCAGCCTCATCGATCACATCAATCGCCTTATCGGGCAAGTGACGATCGTTAATATACCGCGATGAAAGTTCCGCAGCAGCCACTAAAGCAGCCGAAGCATATTTAACGCCATGATGCTCTTCAAAACGCGATTTCAGACCGCGTAAGATTTGGACAGTTTGATCAACCGAGGGTTCAACCACGTCGACTTTTTGAAAACGCCTAGAGAGCGCAGCATCTTTTTCAAAAATACCGCGATACTCAGTAAACGTCGTCGCACCAATACACTTCAGTTGCCCATTCGAAAGCGCTGGCTTCAGTAGATTGCTAGCGTCGAGGGTGCCCCCAGAAGCTGCACCAGCCCCAATTAAGGTATGGATCTCATCAATAAAGAGGATGCCGTGGGGGTTATCTTTTAGCGCCTTTAAAACGCCTTTCAATCTTTGTTCAAAGTCGCCGCGGTACTTGGTGCCCGCTAACAAGGCGCCCATGTCTAAAGAATAGACGATCGAATTCGCTAATATATCGGGCACTTCATTACGGGTAATTCTCCAAGCTAAGCCCTCAGCAATCGCAGTTTTACCGACTCCAGCTTCACCTACTAATAAAGGATTATTTTTACGCCGGCGACAAAGGACTTGGATGACTCGCTCTACCTCGCCATCGCGGCCAATTAAGGGATCGATCTTGCCTTGACGCGCTAAGGCATTTAAATTTTGAGTGAATTGATCTAATGGACTTTCTTTTCCGCTAGCCGCAGCCTCTTCGTTTTCTTGGGTTGGATCTGCAGCCTTAACCGGCTCAGCTTGATCCTTACGAATGCCATGGCTAATAAAGTTCACCACATCTAAACGAGTAACCCCTTGCTGTTGCAAAAAGTACACGCCATGCGAATCTTTTTCGCCAAAAATAGCTACCAACACATTTGCGCCAGTCACTTCTTTTTTACCATTCGAGGTAGATTGAACGTGCATGATCGCGCGCTGAATCACCCGCTGAAAGCCAAGCGTAGGCTGGGTATCAACTTCTTCTGTGCCAGGCACCACTGGCGTGTTGTCGTTAATAAAGTTTTTTAACTGGGCACGTAACTCCGCAATATTGACAGAGCAAGCTTTCAGCACCTCAACCGCAGTAGCGTTATCGAGTAATGCCGAAAGAAGGTGTTCAACCGTAATAAATTCATGTCGTGCGGCGCGCGCATCCACAAAAGCCATATGCAAACTCACTTCTAATTCCTGGGCAATCATGCTTCCTCCATAGTGCATTGCAGTGGGTGCCCCGCTTCGCGGGAACTCTCGGTAACTTGGTGTACCTTAGTGGCAGCGACATCACGCGTAAAAATTCCGCAAACGCCTTTACCAACTAAATGAACTTGTAACATGATTCGGGTAGCAGTTTCATGATCCTTGTTAAAATACTCTTGAATTACCATCACCACAAATTCCATGGGGGTGTAATCGTCGTTTAAAAGTAAAACTTTATACAAAGCCGGAACCTTAACTTTCTCGGCCTGTTTCTCCAAAAGTGCGGTATCCCCATTGCCAGGGACAAGTGGGTTGAGAGGCGGGGAAGTTTTAATTAATCGGCTCATATGAATCATTCTAAACACTCAGGCTAAGTCTGTAATTTACTGCTTTATTTGTTGCAAAAACCCCTCACTGAGGACCTCTTTACCCCATATTGGGGCATTTTTGCTAGTTTAAAGGGGGTAACTACCTATGTCCAAGTCGATTTAACTCCTTGACATGCCACTAAAAAGGGCAAACAATCGGGGGTAGTGCTTCTTATTGAGGTTCTATTAGGCGTGTTTTGGAGCGAAACTGATTAAAAAGTATTCCCCCCATTTTCACGGGTGTTTCAAGTTTAAGTAATGGAGTTCGCATGGCGACCGGAGTTGTTAAGTGGTTTAATGATGCAAAAGGTTTCGGGTTTATTAAACCCGATGATGGTGAAGAAGAGCTGTTCGCGCATTTCAGCGCGATTACTATGGGCGGTTTTAAAACCCTCAAAGAAGGCCAAAAGGTAACGTTTGATATTACCCAAGGACCTAAAGGCAAGCAAGCGACGAATATTCAAGGCGCTTGATAAAAACTTCCTAATGAAATTAAAAACCCAGGGCGTGCCCTGGGTTTTTTTTGACCTTGTTGCCGCTTTACATATTTTCAATCATGACATCGCCAAACCCAGAGCACGATACCTGGGTAGCGCCTTCTAGAACGCGCGCAAAATCATAGGTTACTTTTTTCGAGAGGATAGCCTTTTCCATCGAAGAAATAATGAGGTCAGCAGCCTCCATCCAACCCATATGACGTAACATCATTTCTGCCGATAAGATTTCTGAACCTGGGTTGACATAATCCTTGCCCGCATATTTAGGCGCAGTACCGTGGGTAGCCTCAAACATGGCAATGCTATCCGACATATTAGCGCCAGGTGCAATGCCGATACCGCCGACTTGTGCTGCTAAAGCATCTGAAACATAATCGCCATTTAAATTCAAAGTAGCAATCACACTGTACTCATTTGGACGTAACAAAATTTGCTGTAAAAAAGCATCCGCAATCACATCCTTAATGATAATATCTTTGCCAGTCTTCGGATTCTTCATTTTGCACCAAGGCCCACCATCAATCAATTGCGCCCCAAACTCTTTTTGCGCTAAGGCGTAACTCCAGTCACGAAAACCGCCTTCAGTAAATTTCATGATGTTGCCTTTGTGCACGATAGTGACCGACGGCTTGTCATTGTCAATTGCATACTGAATCGCTTTACGCACTAAACGCTCGGTACCCTCTTTCGACACCGGTTTAATACCAATGCTTGAGGTATTCGGAAAGCGAATTTTCTTAACGCCCATTTCTTTAATGAGGTAATCAACAATCTTTTTCGCTTCAGGAGTTCCGGCTTCCCATTCGATACCGGCATAAATATCCTCCGAATTTTCGCGAAAAATAACCATATCGGTTTTTTCAGGCTCACGTAAGGGGGAGGGAACTCCTTTGAAATACCGCACTGGGCGCAAACAGAGATACAAATC
The DNA here is from genome assembly GCA_903837335.1 of uncultured beta proteobacterium. Taxonomy (GTDB): domain Bacteria; phylum Pseudomonadota; class Gammaproteobacteria; order Burkholderiales; family Burkholderiaceae; genus Polynucleobacter. The sequence goes on from CAILUH010000104.1 coordinate 7,534, forward strand.
CAGCGCTTGACGCAAAGCGACATTTAAAGAGCGTATACCCCCGCCTACTGGCGTGTGCAAGGGACCCTTAATCGAAACAACGTAATCTTTCACAGCTTCTAAGGTTTCTTCTGGCATCCACACATCTGGGCCATATACCTGGGTTGCCTTGGAACCTGCATACACCTCCATCCAAGCGATTTTGCGCTTGCCGCCGTAAGCTTTGGCAACAGCAGCATCCACCACCTTCATCATGACAGGCGTTATATCAGCGCCAATCCCATCGCCTTCAATTACAGGGATAATCGGATGATCGGGTACGTTAATTGAAAAATCTTGATTAACCGTGATTTTTTCGCCTGCTGGCACTTTAATATGCTTATACATTCACACTTCTCCAGAAGAATATTGATCTATAACTTTGACTATTTTCGCATGAGCGAGCGAACGAACCCTTAAAATTAGACCCTCTAGCCATGAAAAATAGTGTCCTTCAAATTAACCACGTGACTCCCAAGCCCCGTTTTGGGCTATTGGCATTAGGCCTTGGCTTATTTCTAGGCCTCTTAAGCCTCACGCCAGCTGGTTTAGCCCAAACTAGCAGCCCTAACCCTGGTCTACCAGTGATTGAGCTTAAAACCGGTATATATCGCCTGCAGGTCGAAGTGGCTGCGACCCCCCAAGCGCGGCAAACTGGTCTCATGTATCGCACTGTCATGGCTCAAAATGCGGGCATGCTCTTTATTTTTGAACAAAAAGCGGGGCATTGTTTCTGGATGAGCAATACCAAAATTCCACTCTCCATTGCTTTCATTGGCGACGATAGCAAAATTGTGAACATCGAAGAAATGCAGGCTGATACGACTAATAATCATTGCCCCAAAGCACCCATTCGCTTTGCTTTAGAGATGAATCAAAAATGGTTTGCAGAGCGGGCCTTAGGCCCTGGTACGCTGATTCAAGGGCTCCCTAAAAACTAAGGGGCCTGGTTCGCCCAGCAAATAAGGCTAAGGCCAACGCAACTTTTAGCCAAAGTGGCAAACATAATGCATTGGCGCGCTTACCCGAACCACAAAATAACTGCCCGCCTCTACCGTCCAACTTTCACCAGCAGCATAGGTTTTTTCGGGGGCGCCATCAATACTGACATAAGCACACCCATCCACTACTTCCATGATTTCTTTAGTGCTGAGATCAAACCTCAGGGTGCTCGGTAAAATTACCCCTAACGATTTGCGGCTTCCATCCGGCAATGTAACGGTATGTGATATGCACTTACCGTCAAAATAAATATTGGCTTTTTTACCAACTGAAACCTGATCAAATTGCATCACTAGCCTTTCGTTTTCTTTAATTTGCGCTGGGCAATTTCGGCGATGCGCATCCGCAATGCATTCAGTTTTATAAAGCCGCCTGCATCGGCTTGGTTATAAGCGCCGCCATCATCATCAAAGGTCGCAATCGTTTGATCAAATAAAGTATTGGCTGAATCACGGGAAATCACACTTACCGAGCCTTTGTATAGCTTTAAGCGCACCACGCCATTGACATTACGCTGGGTATGATCAATTAAAGTTTGTAAAGCAAGCCGCTCTGGTGACCACCAATAGCCGTTATAAATGAGGCTGGCATACCGTGGCATCAAGTCATCTTTTAAGTGGGCTACTTCACGGTCTAGCGTAATACTTTCAATACCCCGATGGGCTTTAAGCAAAATCGTGCCGCCCGGCGTTTCATAGCAGCCGCGACTCTTCATGCCTACAAAGCGGTTTTCGACTAAATCGAGTCGG
>CAILUH010000105.1 GCA_903837335.1 uncultured beta proteobacterium
GGGTAATCGGGGATAATAAGCAAATTACTGAATTGCTTAATAAAGGTATTGGTAAGACATGATTCTTTTAACAGGCGCAACGGGTTATATCGGCTCGCATACGTGGCTTGAACTGCTGCTAGCAGGGCACCAGGTAATCGGTATTGATAATTTTGTGAATTCGAGCCCTCAAGTACTGCAGCGGCTTGAGGGACTTGCTAAACAAGTTCCCAATTTTGTGGAAGGGGATGTTTGTGACCCCATTTTTATGGCAGCGTTGTTTAATCAATATCCTATTAAAGGGGTCATTCATTTTGCGGCACTAAAAGCGGTCGGCGAATCAGTCGCCAAACCCCTAGCTTATTACCAAAATAATTTGCTAGGCTTATTAACAGTTTTACAGGTAATGCAAGAGCACCAATGCAAGCGTTTTGTATTTAGTTCTTCAGCTACAGTCTATGGCGATCCCGATAGCGTCCCCATTGATGAACAGGCAGCATTACGACCCACAAACCCCTATGGTCAAACCAAGCTCATGAGCGAGCAAATTCTACGTGATTTAGAAATTGCTGACCCAAGTTGGCATATTGCGTACTTGCGTTATTTCAACCCCATTGGTGCGCATGAGTCCGGTTTAATCGGTGAAGATCCGTTGGGTATGCCTAATAATTTATCCCCCATCGTAGCGCAAGTCGCCATTGGTAAATTACCTGTGCTCAATGTGTATGGTAACGATTGGCCTACGCCAGATGGTACTGGCGTACGTGATTACATCCATGTAGTTGATTTAGCTCAAGGTCATGTGCGAGCAATTGATTATTTATTATCTAACAAGCCTTCCCTTACCGTCAATTTAGGTACTGGTTTGGGATACAGCGTGATGGATGTATTACGTGCTTACGAGAAAGCAGTAGGGCGCGCAATTCCCTATCAAGTAGTAGCTAGGCGTGCTGGCGATATTGCGAGTTGCTATGCAGACCCCCATTTAGCCGAACAACAACTTGGCTGGAGAGCCTCTCGGGGTATTGAGCAAATGTGTGTTGATAGCTGGCGCTGGCAATCGCAAAATCCCCAAGGCTATAAAAATGCATAAGATATAAGCAGAATGACCCAAAGCATGGTGCTCTACTGTAAATCATACCGCCGCGATTTTCTGCGAGTCAAACGCTTATTAATCTCCCTACAAAAACATAATCGCGATTCGCTACCTTTTTATATATCTACCCCTTCGGCCGATCATGAGCTGCTTGTGGAGGTTCTTGGCAAAGACGGTCAAAACTTCAGTTATGTCTGGATCGCCGATGAAGCCATTATTGCTGCAAATCCGCGCGCTTCTAAAGATGTCCAGCTAGGTATGCCTGGAGGTTTAAGCCAGGCAATTATTAAAGCCGAGTTCTGGCGCTTAGGTTTAGCCGATAACTATCTTTGTGTTGATTCAGATAGTATTTTTATTCGTGACTTTGGCAAGACCGATTTTTTAGCTAGCGATGGTTATCCCTATACTGTTTTGCATCAAAACAAAGAATTATTTCAATTGGCTACCAACCGTGGCTATACCAAAGTGGAATCTAATTTACGTGAAGAGGCGATGCGGGTACAGCAATTATTTGGTCGGCATGGCCCCCAATATTATTGTGCGCCTGCGCCATTTATCTGGTCGGCTAAAGTATGGCAGTCGCTCGATGAACAGTATTTGATGCCTAAAGGCATTACTTTATGGGATGCCGTTACGCCCGAATACCCTGAAACCCTATTCTATGGCGAGGCCTTACTGAATTTTCAGGCAATTCCCATACGCATGATTGAACCTTTATTTCGCATTTATCACTATGACTGGCAATACTATACGGCGCAACGTTTAGGCGAAACAGAAGCAAAATTAAAGCAAAATTTTTTAGGAGTAATTTATCAATCTAATTGGGAATCCGAGCTTGATTACGGGGCTAGTAATAAATCATTCACCTCAAGAATGCTGAAATCAATGAAACGATTTTTACGCTACATTAAAAGCTATTTTTAAGATGAATTTGTATGGATGCAATTGAGCTAAATAATTCATTTTTACAGGCCGCAGAGGATAAGCCAAGGGTTATAGGCCCACTGGTAAGCGTTTCAATGCCAGCGTTTAATGCTGAACGCTATATTGGTGAAGCAATTGAAAGTATTCTTTCGCAAACGTACACCAATTTTGAGCTAATTATTATCGATGATGGCTCTACTGATCAAACTCGAGAAATTATTAATCGGTATCACGATACGCGAATTGTCAAAATTTTTTCTGACCAAAATCGCGGCTTAATTGCCACCCGTAATCATATTGCGCAATTAGCACAGGGAAAGTACTTGGCCTTATTGGATGCTGACGACCGCGCTTTTCCGAACCGTCTGGAACTACAAGTTAATTTTTTAGAACAAGGTGTGGCTGATTTATGTGGCGCCGACCATTGGACGCTAAATCAGGGCAATGGCGCCATTAAGCCATCTAAACAGCGCCATAGTAATGCCGATATTCAAGCGCTACTAACCGTTTGCAGTCCAATTTGTAATCCAGCGGTAATGGGCAAACTCGAGATTTTTCAGCGTTTACCGTATAAAAAAACGTCATTACATGCAGAAGACTATTCTTTATGGACGGAAATTGCGTTAGCTGGATATCGTTTTGCCAATCTAAATAAGAAACTCATTATTTACCGCTTACACCCAACTCAAACCAGCATTAATCACATGGACGCAGCAAAAAATGTGTTTAAGCAGTCACAATCGCACTACCTTGAGTCGCTAGGTATCCCCATTACATTTTTACCGCGGGCTTTACCTGTTAAAGAGCGCTTGGTTTTTGGAGTACGCTTTATGCGCCTCTTAAATCAACGTATCCGCAATATATCGATTGGGGCAAACTATGAGCTTTACGCTCGCTTCCAATTTCGTCAAAATGGCTTGCTCACGCCGTTAACACGCTTAGAGCGTTTACTAGTAGCAATTTCAGCTAGTTGGATTGGGCGGCAAGAAACATAAACTAACTGCTTGCAGTTAGCCGCAACTAATTTATGCAGGCAGTCTTTTCCAATTGGCGGGTAATAAATCACTTAGATCGAGTGTTGTGTCAGAAATCCAGCGATTGGGCGCGATTACCAAGCCATCGATATTTTTTCTTAACCATGCGCCCCACCAGCTAAAAGAACTATTCGCAATAATAAAGTGCTGGCAATAAGTCATTAGGTCTATTTCTTGTGCATCTGAATCCGCCGCATCACTATGCTCGATAAAGGTAATTTTATAATCGCGAGGAAAATGTTCTTTACACCAGGCTAGATCATCAGAAAATAAGAAGAACTGAGTATTTGGTTCGCGCTCAAGAATTAAGTGCATGCCTGCTAGGTAGTAATTCAAAGACAAGGCACCATGAAATTGCGCTGCGGCGGGTAAATGGATGTAATCGCCACGCCGTACATGGACCATGGCAGCGGGGCTAGCTTGGATTAGTGAACGATAGTATTGGTAGTGCTGATTAAGACCAGCGCGAGGTTGAAATTCTGACTGCAGTTGGCTGCGAATAGTATCAATGTAGTTAAAGGCTTGCCAATAACCCATAAAAAAGTGATTTTTGGTGTTAACAGAATTCAGCGTAAAAACGGCAGGATCGAAAACAAACCCTTTTTTTTCACGGTGAATAACTGGACCGCTGGGTAAAAAAGATTGTAATAATTTTTTAAGCCGGGTTGATTTTACAAAGCTAAAAGCTTCCTTTTGGGGGAGAATGAATTGCGTATTACTAATATTCAGGCACATTAAATCCATCTGCCTTGAAGTATCTCCAGCTGGCAGGCGCCTGTACCAAGAATGGTCAAGCATTAACTTGGTTTGATAATGTTGGGCTAGCGCTGTACCAAAGGCATATTGAAACATTTGGTTGCCAAGGCCGCCAACAAGATGGATAGTTATGGTCATATCTCTATAATTAAAGCACTAAGTAAGGTGCAACAGCAGTTATATGCTTCAGTAGCATTGCAATTTTAGATTAATTTAAATAGAGCGACTCTTCATGCTAATTGGAAGTATTGTCGGGTGGGAGCTAGGTCAGGACGATCTATTTAACCCGCAAAGTCCGCGCAATCGGGACGATTGCCTCGAGCCTTTTCGCGTATTAAAGGCGCAAGCATTAGCCTGCGGTATTGAATTACATACTTTAGATGTAAATCAAAATCAAGGAAAAGAGTCTGACTTCAACCTCTATATCGAATCTGTACCCCTGATTACGCAGGGGCAAGGTAAAAATTATTTAATCCGTTTTGAGACTAATTTAACTGTATTAGCCAATGCAGACGCCGCCTATTTACAGCAGTTTGACGGCATTTTTACTTGGGATAAAAGTTTACTCGAAGCTAACCCGCAATCGACAACCGGCTTAGGGCTTGCTAAAGAAAAATTACATTCAATTACGATACCAAATCCACTGCCTGCTGGATTTAGTCAACACCGCGTAGTTAATTTAGGCTTTAGCGCACGTCCCCAGTTTTGTATTTTAATTGCTAGTAATCGGCATGCTAATTGCCTAGATGAGCGTGCATTGTATGCAGAGCGGGTAAAAGCAATTCGCTGGTTTGAGGCTAATGCACCAAGCGAGTTTGTTTTGTATGGTCACGGGTGGAAGGTACCCCAAAAGCGTTTGGGTATGCTGGGGAAGTTGCGCTATCGATTAGCTAAGGTGCCCCCCTTTGTAATGGGTAAACCTGTTTTTCCAAGTTATGATGGCCCGGTAAACAGTAAATTTACCGCCTTAAGTCAAGCTCGCTTTAGCATTTGTTTTGAAAATGCGCGCGATATCCGCGGGTATCTTACCGAAAAAATCTTCGACTGCCTATTTGCTGGATGCGTACCCATTTATTGGGGCGATCCTGAGGTAGAGAAAGCCATTCCCAAAAATTGCTTTATTGATTTTCGTCAATTTCAGTCTTATCAGGCCCTTTATGATTTTCTGAAGGGCTTATCTCCTGCAGAGTATCAGGCCTACCAATTAGCAGGGCAACAATTTTTAGCATCACCCCAGTTTCAAGTTTTTAGCCCAACTGCATTTGCTAAACAGATTATTGATTCCATTCAGCATGATTTTGCAATAACTTAAGTAATACGATGGCAAATCGAAAGCCGATAGATCAGTCAGCTATATTAATAGCTGGCCCAGCGCGCAATATTGCTGCCCATATTAATCAAGAGCTCGATGGCCTTTATCGGGCAATGCGCGACTTTAAGTGTATTCATGGCTTAATAGTCGAAAGCGATTCTGATGACGGTACTACCCAACAATTAGCAGCATTAAAATTACGCTTGCCGAATTTTCATTACATTAGCTTTGGTAGATTAATCAATCAGATTCCTATGCGTACGGCCCGGTTGGCATATGCGCGTAATCGCATCGTGACAGAGGTGCAAGATAACCCCCGCTATGCCAGGGTAGATTTTATTGCGATGGCCGATTTAGATGGTATTAACCGGCATATTTCCGCGCAATCGATTGCGCAGTGCTGGGAAGTAGCTGAAGACTGGGATGTGATTACGGCTAATCAGGTAAATACATATTATGATGTATGGACCTTGCGTCACCCCGATTGGAGTCCAGTCGATTGTATGGTGCAGATGCATAAACTAGAGCCTATCCTGGGCGAGTCAGCGGCCCAAAATTTAGCAGTCCAGGCAAAGCAGGTTCACTTAAACGCCAATCGAGGCATGATCGAAGTTGACTCTGCATTTGGTGGTCTGGGTATTTATCGCCGCACGGCCTTTTTGGCGGGTCGTTATAGCGGCGTTAATGCGGCAGAACAAGAAGAGTCTGATCATATTGCCTTTCATGCTGATTTACGCAAACAAGGCTATCGAATTTATATCAATAGCGCCTTGATTAATAGCGCTAGTCACCTTGATCCGCCACCACCGCCCATTGCAAAAAAACACACTTTTTGGGCAATTGCCACCATACGCTGGCTAGGCGGGTTACTATTTGGGCATAAACGGTTTAATAAGTATCTTGATCTGCTTAAAATAAACTGAAACAAGTTTGGGCGCGTAATTATGATTGTTGTTACTGGCGGGGCAGGTTTTATTGGCAGTAATTTTGTGTTGGATTGGCTTGCCAACCCCAAGGCTGAAGGCATCATTAACTTAGACAAACTGACTTATGCAGGTAATTTAAGCACCTTAGCCCCGCTCGCCAAAGACCCACGACATATTTTTATTCAAGGCGATATTGGCGATAGCACCTTAGTGACCGATCTTCTCCAAGAGCATCGCCCCCGCGCCATCATTAATTTTGCTGCCGAGAGTCATGTCGATCGCTCAATTCATGGGCCGGCTGATTTTATCCAAACAAATATTTTGGGCAGTTTTAATTTATTAGAATGTACTCGTATGTATTGGAATTCATTATCGACTGAAGAGCGGCAGCAATTTCGTTTTTTACATGTGTCTACTGATGAGGTATATGGCTCATTAGGAGCAAGCGATGCTGCGTTTAAAGAAACTACGGCCTATGAACCCAATAGTCCCTACTCTGCTTCCAA
>CAILUH010000106.1 GCA_903837335.1 uncultured beta proteobacterium
AGCGCTTGGTTTTTTTCAATTGGGGTAGCGCAATCTGCTTTACCCGTTGGTGAGATACCGTTAATCATCCAATCATGCCAAGCTTTTAAGGGGTCGGTAGCGCACCAAATCTGTTTTGATTTTTGGGTTGAGTCAGGCGATAGAATAGGTATTAGGTAGGTATAAATTGTGATGTTATCAAGGGGTTGCAGGGCTTTTTCAAGCCGCTTACAGTAGCCACAATTCGGATCGGCAAAAATTGCTAATTGTCTACTGCCATTGCCCCGCACATCCTTTAAGGCATTGCTAGGCAAAAGATCTGCCCAGCGAATGCGATTTAAATCGGATTGACGTATTTCAGTTAAATTTTTACCGCTGGCTAATTCAAGCAAATTACCCTGAATCAAATATTTTGCAGTGGCATCGGTATAGACTATTTCATTACCCACCTGAACCTCATAAATTCCTGCTACTGGGGTGGGAACCACCCCTTTCACATTGGCAGACGTGCCTAATTTTTTTTGTAATTCGGTTTTAATTGTGCGTTCGACGTTGCCTGGCGTAATAACGACACTTGGGGCAGTGCTCACGACTGGCGCAGATGCCTTAACGGGGGCACTTTGCGCATTGACTTGGGATATCGATAGCAAGAGCAGTATTGGCCAATACAAAATACGTAGAAATGGTGCAGTAATAATTCTATTCAAAATGATTTTCTCCTAATGCCTGATGAATTAAACGGCGTTTTAATAGATGACTACGATTAACTAAGCCAAGACCCCAATTGCGCAAACCTTGCTCGAAAACATTTTGGGCGCCAAACAATTTTTTCAAACGATCGGTAACCCAAAGTAGGGCGCTAGTATCGCCTTGACGCTCGCGTTCATAGCGCCGTAACAATAGCGGATCATTGATAAGACGAAAAGACTCGCGGTTTTCGAGCACTTGCAAGAGCGTAGCAACATCGCGTAAGCCTAGGTTAAGGCCCTGCCCCGCTAAGGGGTGCATCACATGCGCGGCATCGCCGACTAAGATGACTTGGGGATTTTGCGCGGGCCCAATGAATCGTGCGGCCCGAATTTTACTCAAGGGGAAGGCTGCTGGCGCAGAATTGAAACGCAAATTTCCTAGGGTAGCGTGCACCGCGCCCTGGGCTAATTCAGCAAAGCGCACCTGCCATTCAGCCTCACTGAGCTTTAATAAGGCATCGGCATTTTCAGGTGAGGTAGACCAAACCATCGACACTTGCTTGCCTGGTAGCGGTAACATCGCCAGAATGTCGCCGGCTGCTAAAAACCATTGATTGGCAGTTTCGAGGTGGGGTAAATCGCTGTTCCAATTGGCGACCACAGCGCTTTGTTGGTAATCCTCGTATTGGGCAGTAATGCCAGCAAATTCGCGGATGCTCGAACGTGCACCATCTGCGCCAATGACCAGTTTGGCCCGAATTTCCACTTGGTTGTCGAGGGTCAATTTAGCTTCGGTCTCTGCAAATGTCATTTGGGTGACGGTCGCATCGAGCCGCTCAAGTTTGTTTTGAAAGCGGCTAGCCTGATCTAATGTTTGCTCAATTAAGTTTGCCTCACCAATCCACGCTAGTTGTGCTGTGCCAGCTTCAAACGCTGAAAAATGCAATTGATCTTGGGGGCCCTGC
>CAILUH010000107.1 GCA_903837335.1 uncultured beta proteobacterium
ATCGAGTGGCGTAACTTTGAGTCGGGGGGTAAGCGTTTTAATAAATTTAACCATGCTAAGCGTGCAACCGCATTTAACCCTTCGACTGGCCCGCGTTTTGGTTTAGAGCGTAAACCTCCAGGCTGCAACTTCATTTGACTGGGTACTAAACGCACCTTAATGTTAGGACAGCGATAACTGTGCCGCGTTAATTCAGCAGATAGGCTTGGCAGCACTTGTTCAAGTCTGGCTGCTAGAGCGGCATTAGGCACAATTAAAAGCAGTTCCTCTTGGGGCGAAACTCGCCAGGTAGGCTCAATACGATCACTAAAATGGCCCAAATTCAGCGCAGTGAGCGCAAGTTTAAGCACGTTTTTGAGTTTCGCCAACTCCTCCGCGCGGGCCATAATCCCACTTAACCCATTTTGGCTGCGCAGCCAATCTAAGCAATCCTTTGTTAGCTTATTAGGGCTATTTTTAGGGTCAAAATTCATCGCTGATGGTATTCGTGGTTAAAAGGTGTGGCGGGTGATAAACTCAAGGGCTTAATTTTCCTCAATATTCCATGGTAATCGGTCTCATCAAAACGCTGGTCGGAAGTCGTAATGACCGCCTTTTAAAGCAATATCGCAAGATTGTTGCCAAGATCAACGCATTTGAACCTGCTATGCAGGCTTTGGATGATACTAGCCTGCAGGCAAAAACTGCTGAATTTAAAGCTCGCTTAAGCGCCGGTGAGACCTTGGAAGATCTCGCTGCAGAAGCTTTTGCTGTCGTGCGTGAAGCGAGTTGCAGAGTCATGAAAATGCGGCATTTCGATGCTCAGCTCATGGGGGGTTTTGCTTTGCACGAAGGCAAAATTGCTGAAATGGGCACTGGCGAGGGTAAAACCCTAACCGCAACTTTACCCGTTTACTTAAATTCCCTAACCGGACAAGGGGTTCACGTTGTTACGGTCAATGATTATTTAGCTCAACGTGACGCCGAGTGGATGGCGACCCTTTACAACTTCTTGGGTTTGAAGGTGGGAGTGAATTTATCGCAGATGGATCACGCCACGAAGCAAGAAGCCTATGCTGCTGACATTACTTACGGCACCAATAACGAATTTGGTTTTGATTATCTCCGTGACAACATGGTTCAAGATGTGAGTCAACGAGTACAGCGCGGCTTAGCCTATGCCATTGTGGATGAAGTCGATTCAATCTTAATCGATGAGGCCCGCACCCCACTCATTATTTCTGGACAAGCTGAAGACCATACCGACCTATATCTACTAATTAATGTGTTGCCGTCCTATTTAGAGCGTCAAATCGGCGAAGAAAAAGCAGATGGTACTGGAGTTGAAAAAGCGGGCGATTATTGGGTTGATGAAAAATCACAGCAGGTATATCTCACCGAAACTGGGCATGAAAAGGCCGAGAATGTACTGGTACAACTGGGCGCGCTAAAAGCCGGCGATACTCTATACGCCCCACAAAATATTACCTTAATGCATCATGCTTATGCTGCTTTACGCGCCCATTCACTTTATAACCGCGACCAACACTACGTCGTACAAAATCAGGAAGTCATCATTGTCGATGAATTTACTGGGCGCTTAATGCAAGGGCGGCGTTGGTCTGACGGTCTGCATCAGGCAGTTGAGGCCAAAGAGGGTGTAGCAATTCAAAATGAGAATCAAACTTTAGCTACCATTACTTTTCAAAACTATTTCCGTATGTACGGCAAGCTTGCGGGCATGACTGGTACAGCTGATACTGAAGCTTATGAATTTAAGGAAATTTATAATTTGGAAACAGTGGTGATTCCGCCAAATCGCTTAAGTCAAAGAACCGATCGCCAAGACCAAATCTATAAAACCTCACGCGAGCGCTACGATGCAGTGGTTAAAGATATTCAGGCTTGCTATCAAAGCGGTCAACCCGTTTTAGTGGGCACGACCTCGATTGAAAATTCAGAATTAATTGCGACAATGTTGGATCGTCTCCAGTTGCCGCATCAAGTACTTAATGCCAAGCAGCATGCGCGTGAAGCAGAAATTATTGCCCAAGCCGGACGACCAAAAATGATTACGATTGCCACCAATATGGCGGGTCGAGGTACCGATATTGTTTTGGGTGGTAATGTTGAAAAACAAGCGGCATTAGTGACTGCAGATAATGCGAAGATTCAGCAATTACGCGATGAGTGGCAAGGCCTCCATGATCAAGTCATTCAGAACGGTGGTTTGCATATTATTGG
>CAILUH010000108.1 GCA_903837335.1 uncultured beta proteobacterium
GCGGACTTTTAATCCGTTGGTCGTGGGTTCGAATCCCGCCCGACCCACCAGCATTACTAAGCCTCACTTTTGCGGGGCTTTTTTATTTTCCAAACACACATTAAGCATGGACTGTAATTCTCATGCCTAAGGCACCAAGAACCTTTGATACAGTATCAAAACGGGGTTTTGTATTAGGCTTGAGTGCTTTATACAGAGCCTCTCTAGTAATACCACTCGATTTAGAAATCTCCGCCATGCCTTTTGCCCTAGCAATATGTCCCAAAGCCGCCGCCAATTCGGCATCATCACCATCAGTAATAACTTGATTTAAATACTCAGTCATTGCACGCTTACTTTTCAGATGGCGAGTCATGTCAAATTCAGCTAAACCACTGACTTTTATTTTCTTTTCTGTTTTTACGGTTTTCATTTAATCCTCCAATAGCTTGGCTAATTTTTTTACTAATTTAATATCATTCGATTGACTGGACTTATCCCCACCACCCAGCATCACAATAATCGTTTTTCCCCTCACCACGTAATACATGCGCCAACCTGGTCCAAACTTTTCCCGCATTTCATAAACACCATCATTCAACGCCTTAACATCTCCTAAATTTCCTAATCTAGCCTTATCTAAGCGCCTAGCTAATCGAATGCGAGTTGATAAGTCTTTAAGACCACTTAGCCACTCAAGGAAATCGTCAGTTTCTAAAACTTTATACATGAATGATTGTATTCGATCGATTACAAAATGTCAAGGAGCTATAACTGGATGATTCTTAACCAGCTCGAATTTCAATTCAGTCAACAATTCGGCTAATAAATCCATTAAAAACCTCATTGCACACCGCATTTTTATGCTTGTAAGCTATTGAATTAATTAGAGTTTTAGATAGAACAATATTCTTTTAAGCCGTTGATCGTCGGTTCGGCTTGGAGTAAAGTAAAAAGCAAGAATTATTCTTTAGAGCACTTATCAATTTCAAGACGCAAAAGATCAAATGACTTTTTTACTCGAGTTGATAGATCTTGATCTAAATTTTCTAACGTCCTAAATGTTAGAACATCTTCTCCTTGGACTTGCCTATCGACTCTAGAAGCAGCATCAAGTGAATCGACCCCATAGCGCGTAAGCGCATTATCGTAATTCCTAAATAATGCGTTTTTTTGATCCTCTAAAATTTTTATAGTATCAGCCTGAAGATTGAGAGAAGTAAGTTGCACTTTTAATCTTTTCAGATCCACTTCATAGGCAATTTTTTGCTCATTAAAGCGCTTATTTAATACCTGCTTATCCTTCTCATTGCTACCGCGAAGCAGTAAATTTTTCCAGTCTTGTGCGCTGCGACGAATCGTAATTAGTGCTTGCTTTGTTGTATCCTGAGTCTGCACTAATTCCTGTAGCTGACTTGTAGTTACTGCTATTTTTTCCCAACAATTAGCATGCGCTAAACAAGGCAAAAAAAATATACTGACTAGAAACTGCTCTAACTTCATGCCATGCCCACGGGTTCATTTAATTTTTCTAATATAGGCCCTGGACGACTCATCAGTAAGCTATGCATTTCATCTTGAGCACTTTTATAAAGAGGATCATTAAAACAATTAATTAATTGATCGGGATCAAGCTTCAAATCATAAAGTTCCCCTGCGCAAGAAGACATCTCGTAAGTATAACTATAGCGCTGTGTTCTAACTGTTCTAAGCTGTAACGAAACGCCTAAGCGAGAGGGGTGAACATACCACTCACTCCATACACATTCTCTATGACCGGTCCCATTAATAGCAGAATACAAGGATTGACTTTGCTCATTGTTATCTTCTTGAATACCAGCAGTTTCAAAAAAAGTAGCAGCCAAATCTATTGTAGAAACGGGTACATCTACTACCTTATTCTCAGGAATTCCTGGGCCCGCCATTAAAAGTGGAACTCTAAGAACCCCTTCATAAATCATTGGCCCCTTTAGGTATAGTCCATGATCTCCCAACATATCTCCATGATCGCTTGCGTAAACAATTAATGTATTTTCCAGCTGCCCAATAGCTTTTAATTCTGCTACGATTTTCCCAACTTGATGATCAATCAAGGAAATCATCCCGTAGTAATTTGCCATCATTTCTGCTAACTGAGTATCAGTTTGAGGTGGGACTTTAAATCCTTCCTGACGAAACTTAGCCATCTCAGGGTCTGCAATTTGCGGAATTCCCTCGAGAGCTGCCTTATGCCACCAGGGCCGGACCTCAAGATCTAAAATCCGATGCTTAGGTAAAGTTATATTTTCGGGCTGATACAAAGTATTCCATGGTGCAGGACAATCAAATGGGTGATGTGGATCAGGAAAAGAGGCCCAGATAAAAAAAGGCTGATTCTCTTTTGTCACTCGCTTGAGAGACTCGATAGTTTGATTTGCTACCCAGGTACTGCTATGCCTTTCAATTGGCAGCCCAGAGTTCCAAGTTTGGGCGGCGCTGGTGCCAGCAGTTAATTTATCTAGCCACAATTCAACTGAATCTGAGAAGCGCAAAAATGAGTGCTCGAAACGATGAATCGCTGCGGCATTTTTTTGCAGCCGTTTTGGATGAAATTTTCCTAAAGCAGCTAGCTCGACATGCTCAAACCCCATATAAGGACCGTACCAATCATCTGTATATTCAGGCGCACTTTGTTTGCATTCAGGTGTCCCGGTGGGAGAGAAGGTATTTTTTGTAGAAAAGTGGGCCTTGCCGATGAAGGTCGTAGAGTAGCCCTTGTGTGCTAACAGGGCTGCCATTCCTTTGGCGCCCATTTCTGGGTCTAGATCAACGCCATTATCCCAAACACCATTTGTTAAAGGTAGCCTCCCCGTCAAGATTGCAGCTCTTGCAGGCTGACAAACAACGCTTGGTGTAATGCAATTACTAAAGCGCGTTCCTCGTTTAGCCAAACTATCCAAATTGGGCGTCTTAATTTCTGGATTTTCATATCCAATCGAATCAGCGCGCTGCTGGTCAGATGTAATGAAAAGAATATTTTTAAAAATGGTCATTGCAGATCCAATTTCTTATTTTTTAATAACTTATTCCAACGCTCAGTGTCTGAATCTAGTTTCTCATTCAACACCATAGCGGTTCCCGGCGTAGCTTCAATACTAATTTTTGCAAGACTTTGCCGGACTTGAGGATCCTTTAATGTAGCAGTTATTGCCTTTTCAAGTTTGAGTAGATGTTCTGGGCTAACTGCTTTAGGAGCAAAGATACCCAGCCAGCCACTCACTTCATATCCCGACAATCCAGCCTCTTGCATGGTAGGTACATTTGGGGCTAAGGGGGAACGTTGACGAGTGGTAACGGCTAGCGCTCGCACCTTACCCGACTCAATATAGGGTTGAGCTACCGATAAGGCCGGAAACATTAATTGAATACGTTGACCTAATAAATCCGTCATGGCTGGCGAAGCCCCTTTATAAGATATATGAACTAATTGAACACCAGCGAGACTTTCAAATAACTCACCAGCCAAATGAACGCTTGTCCCAAATCCTGGTGAGCCATAACTCAATTCACCAGGATGAGTTTTAGCATAAGCAATCAATTGCGCTAAATTTTGGGCAGAAAAAGAACTGGGTACGATTAAAACCCCTGGAACTTCAGCTACCAAAGCAACTCCTACGAAATCACGCTCAAATACATATGGTAATTTTTTTTGTGAATAATTACTAATTGCGTTACCAATTGCATTGGCAGCACTTCCTAAAAGTAATGTGTATCCATCTGGTGGTGAAGTTACCACTGCTGCAGTACCAATCGTTGCCCCTGCCCCAGCCTTGTTATCAATTACGACTGGCTGACCTAATCGAGCTTGTAATGCTGGCGCAATGATTCTAGCTGCTAAATCTGTTGCCCCGCCAGGAGCAAATGGCACCACTATATGAATGGGTCTGTCAGGGTAAGCTGCGTATAACGGACGAGTCAAAATAACTAGTGCGCTCAACAATAAAACTAAGGGTATTTTTTTCATTTCGAAATAATTTTATTTACCGCTTAAATTTATTTTATTGACTACCGCTTCCCAAATCTCAGTTTCTTGCGTAATAATTTTTTCAAAATTCTTCCCGCGTTCATCCATCGTGTTAATGCCTAAGTCAATTAACTTCTGCTTTTCAGATGGGCTCTGTAAAATGATCTTTATCGCATTAGCCAGCCGCTCACTTTGCTCTTTTGATATTCCGGCAGGGGCCATTAACCCATACCATGATACTAAATTCAAAGGCACACCTAACTCAGAAAACGTTAGTAGATTTGGCAAGGCTTTTAAGCGCTGATCTCCTGTTACTGCTAGTGCCTTAATTTGCCCAGTTTTTACTTTAGGCAGTGCCAAAATAGACGCTGGCATCATCGCCTGAACCTCATTATTAGAAACTAATTCAATTGCTCTAGCGCCACCAGCCGCTGGGATATGGTGCAATTTCAAGCCAACATTACTAAAGAGATACTCAGCAATTAAATGATGGGGTCCGCCAACCCCAGTGGAGGAGTATTTTAATATCCCTGGATTAGCTTTTGCATTTACTAAAAACTGCTCAAATGAGCTTGGTCCAGCTGGTCCCACTACAAATATATAGGGAGCTTGTGCAAAACAGACTATCAAGGAAAAACTATTAATTGGGTCATATGGAAGAGCACTCCCATTATTGGTGCTTAATGCTTTTGCAATACTATGCGAACTAGGCGTTCCAATTAATAAAGTTCGGGCATCTGGTTTCGCTCTGGCAACATAATCAGCAGCAATAGAACCGCTCTTTCCTGGCATGTTTTCTACTAACACTCTCCCAAAACCTTGTTCCTCTAAGCCGGAGCCTAATATTCGCGCAAGCTGATCGGTAGACCCCTCAGCAGCTGTAGGAACAATTATTCTTATAGGCTCAGGCGATTGAGCATATACACTAATTGATAAAAAACAAAAAAAATAAAGGCCAAAAATTTTTGGCCAAGTTAAAAAATCAGATTGCTTTGACATTTTTTGGGGAAATGATGAGCTATCCCTTAAAGGCTTTTCGTGCTATTAACTTCCAAGAATCCCCACTCTTTTTCCATACGTAGAATATATTTAACTCAACATGGCCCGGCTTACCACCAGGAGCAACATCTGCAGACATATGGTTGCTGACAAATGCGAGGTCTCCAACAATCGTAATCTTTTGATTAGATAGATCAATTTTGGTCATCACAGATTTTTTATTAACCAACGAATCAATAAACTCTGTCTTATTCTGAAGCCGATCATCAGAATGTCCGTAAATCAAATCATTTGTTGTTAAGTTATCAAGCGCTTTCTGGTCGGCTGAAATAATCGCCTGTGAAAGTGAGTTCATTAATTTCTCTATATCCACCTCAGATGAAGATTGGGCAAATACCGATGGGCAAATTAAGAGGCTCAAAATAACTACTTTAATAAAGTACATCATATTCTTCTCCATTGATTTATTTTTTTAACCACGATGAATTTAATTCTGCTGCCTACAAGGATATCTTCATATTAAAATATTGATTGAGAATAGCTTAAGGTTTGATCATATCTTAGATATTACAGGCTAGACTCAGCGTTTCAGTGCAATAAATCCCGCCTACAGATGAAAATTTTAAAGAATAAGCTCGACTTTTTCGTACCCTAAGCTTTGATTTATATAGACTTTTTAACCGGATCTCAAAAAAATACCAACCCGAGAGTTGGTATTTAACTATATGACTCCACATAGTCCTTGAATTAACTAAGGTTTTAGTGGGACGCTCACAAACCTATTCAGCTTAAATTAGCCCCTGGACCAGCCAATACGTCCCAAAAAACAAGGCAATGATTGATATACAAATTGTTATATAACGCTCAGCCAATTTTGA
>CAILUH010000109.1 GCA_903837335.1 uncultured beta proteobacterium
AGTCCTTGAATTAACTAAGGTTTTAGTGGGACGCTCACAAACCTATTCAGCTTAAATTAGCCCCTGGACCAGCCAATACGTCCCAAAAAACAAGGCAATGATTGATATACAAATTGTTATATAACGCTCAGCCAATTTTGAGAAATAGTGCTTAATTATTGAAAGCGTCAGGAATGTTAGGCATAAAAAAATGAGCTGGCCAATTTCTATGCCGATATTAAAACCAAACAAACTGATTAATTGATGGGAGGTATTAAGCCCAATTGCATTGATGGCGGATGCAAAACCTAAACCATGAATTAACCCACAAACGCCAACAACCAATAACATTCGACTGACATTAGCATTAATTAATTGCCTCTTTTTAAGACTAGCAAAAAGATTGGTACATGCAACCAAAATAATGCTCAGAGAAATTGCCAGTTCTACCCAATGAGGTGGTAGTTTCACATAACCGAGGAGTGCCAACCCAAGTGAAATACTATGTGCAATTGTAAAACCTGTAATAACAAGCAGCCAATATCCTATTCCTAATCCGGAGGCAAGGATAACCAATAAAAATATTAAATGGTCAGTGCCAGTCAGAACATGCTCTATGCCTAATTGAAGGTAATCAAAGAAAACACTGATTGCTGGACGGAAAAATTGATGCTCATGATTCAGAGGAGTAAAAATAGCAACTTCCGAAGCAAGCGTTGGGCGCAAGCCACGTGTAGCCTTAATGGTAATTGGCTTATCATTTGGATTTATTCCAAAAAAGTTGATATCGAGTATTAAGTCTTTTACTCCATCAGCACCATCAAACTGGGTATGTTTCAAGATAAGCAGCTCATCACTTCTATTAATTTCCGTTGATATATGCGGCGGATTAACAATTAAATTAAGCCAGGTGGTCTTACCTTTTATGGCGCCATCTTTAATCATCAGGCGGCTATCAACTTCTTTTTTTATTGCCAATTGATGTAGCAACAACTCTTCATTACTAATTTTTCCATTATGATCATCATCAAAATGAAGCAGGCTTGAGATTGGAACCGAGATTGCAGCAAAAACAGAATTACCTTCGATATTGATTGTGCCATTTTGAGCCGGCATCAAATGGGCATAAGACAAAGGTGCTATTAAAAATAGGACCAAAAATAATCTAAGAAAGTAATTTAAAGAAACTATTTTTATACCGATATAAATTTGCATTACCAAAATTAATTAGATCATCTGCTAATTAATTCACCTTAACTTACGTTGGGGCTTGTGGAACGCCGGTACTGGGTGTTCCAAATACACACCGCTGAATATAAGGGTAACTATCGGTAATAAAGTATTGATATATGCCTTTAGGAAATTCAGGTGTTGCGCCATATCTTCCATTGCACTGATCTAAATCGCCAGAGCCAGCGACATAACTGTAATCTTGAGTAAAAGTTCCCATTGGAAAGGTCGCTGTAGAGGGCCTTCCTGAGCTAGGAGCTGATTTAAGCTGATAGCTACTAACCATCACTTTGGTGCTGGAAGAGGCATTGCCAGTATTGGTAACGCCATATCGAGCATAAATGGGGAAGCCATCAACTGCAAAGCCTACTAGCGTCATCGCAGTTCCCTTATTCATTTCTGTCAAGATGCCTGTAGGCATGCCATGGTAGTGATATGCCCCATCAGGTGGTTGAGGGTGGGCATTATTACTATCAAGTCCAAAATTAAAAGTTGGAGTTGGCTCAAGCGCCTCTATGTTCCATGGATAGGAATTACCAACTAATGGACATGCACTGGTGCTTGTAGCAGTACTGGGGCACCCCCCACCAGTTGCAGGATCAAACATAACACCATTAAAAGCATAGCCCGAAGGGGCATAAGAAGAGGAAGTAGGTTTTCTTACGGGCGTAAAGGTCATATTCCAATTCACAGCTCTTACGCCGATGGAATTGGGGTTATTGGGATTAGGAAATGTTCCAACAGCATGATCTGGAATTCCATTGGCTTTCTGAGATCTTGTATTGGAATCACAGGTCAAAACAGAAGTGCTTTGCAAATTACCAGTAACAGTAGTATTGGGGGCGCTATAACTATAGCTACAAAGTACGCCAGCAGTACTATCAGCAACTTGAGATACCCCAAAATTATAGGACTGGGGGCTAGTTGAGGGAGCGGTTGAAGAAGAGGAGTTACCGCTCGAAGATGAACTATCACCTCCACCTCCGCCACATGCAGAAAGGAGAGTTAGAAAAATTGACGCAACGAAGCTTTTAAATAAATAGTTATTTTGCATGGCAACAAAATGGTAGGTTGAGTAAGAATATTTATAAACTATAGCAAAAATTAGCAGCACTAGCTCGGTTAATTAAGTGCGTGCTTCCAAATAATATTGCTATTGAACTGTGCCCTGCATTGCCCTTGCAATTAGAACTCGAAACCTGCCCATCCTAAGATTAAAACATAATTTACCCTTGAGAACCTGAAGCAAAAATGACTTTATCGGCTGATTATTTTTTAGATAATTCATGACAACTTACTACAGCTCCAGCAGCTTTATTAGATGGATCTGTGGATGAAGTAGACCAGCAGAAGTTAATTTGATTGCTACCAGCCATCGCAAAAGTGCCTGTTCCACCCTTTTCGGCAAATACGCCGCTAACTAAATCAGCAGCAAAGACTCCTACCAATGGAAATTTCTTATTTCCCAACTGAATCTCGCCAGAAAAATTTCGGCCAGACTGTTGAGTAATATTGTAGGTAATAGGCAGCTGAAGAAAGCGGATTTGATCAGAGCTGCTAGAGGCAGAATAATAAATACCCGAGCCTATGATCGCATCATTCGTAGTGCCCGACCAAACACCTTTGATATCTGGCGGGGTTGCTGCAAATGCAGTACTAATCATTAGGGCACCAACTAGAATGCTGAAGAATTTTTTCATCATTTCACCTTTTTAATTTAAGTTAAATTATTGTATTACGAAAATGAAATGCGACTACTATCGCAACTAATTTGATCATCTAGCCAGTAGCCAACTTATAGCATCAACCAATTAACACTATGATTTTCTTATAAAAAATGAATCTGCTCCAAATCCCCTTTGGCTCTGTACTAATAGCAAGCTTATTGTATTTACTTCTTGGCACTTCTCCTAGTCAAAGCGCGCCCAATTCATCGATTCCTACGGTACAAATTGGTAACCTGATTTGGGATCAGACTGAAATGACTATTGGGGATGTCAAAGGCTTTGCGTCAAGCTCTAATTTTGTCAGTGCAGCTGAAAAAAATGGTGGTGGTCTTTCTTATGAAGGGGGATTTGTAAAAAAATCGGGCTGGACCTGGAAAATGCCTTATGGAGTTCCCGCAAAAGAAAGTGAACCTGCAGTACACCTCAATCAAAAAGAGGCAGATTCTATTTGCCGTTTCTATGGCAAGCGCTTGCCAACAGATACAGAGTGGACAGCAGCAGCATTTTTAGAGCAACGCTCTAATCCACCAATTGGGTATACCAAAGGACAGCGCTATGCGTATCCAGGCGGAGTAAATCCTACGACTTCTCATTGCTTAAGCGGCTGCGGTAATTACAGCGGTTTAGCGCAGGCAGGTGCACTCAATCGCGGTACAGGGCATGTGCAAACTGGTACGACTAAACCCGGAGTTAATGGTTTATACGACATGGGCGGGAATGTCTGGGAGTGGACGGCCACTGAGCGCAATGGCGGCTATATTACTCGCGGCGCTTCATGGTGGTATGGGCCGGAGCGGCAGCTAGAATTAGATGTGGAATCAAAACCGGGTGATATAGCTGTTGTTTATATTGGCTTTCGGTGTGTGGCCGACGTCGCCAGAAAACAATAACTATATTTTCATCTGCTCTGCTAATTGTTCGGCCTGCTTGGTAATGGCGCTCGCCGCCACCACATCACCTAAACTCCCCATGGTAGCCGGCCCAATCAGCCACAAGTTTTCCCATGCTTGCTGATTTGTGTCTAAAACTCGGTAATGAGTATCTATCGCAATTGATTGCTGGAGCGCATCCGGTATGGCAAGTTGGCTACTGATCAGATTGCTCAGCAAGGGATCGACACCAACACCAGTGCAATTAATTATTCTCTCACCTACTGCCTCGCTGCCATTATCCAAAATCATTGTAATCTGAGGTTCCGCACAGCTCATTTGCTTAGCTCGACCCAAGATGAAATGAATTTGATTTTTTTCTCTTAATTGCTCATAGCTAGCAATGGTTTGCGGTGAAGCCCGAAACCGATATAAAGACCAAATCCAACCTACTCGCTTCAATAAAATAAGACGCTGAGCAGCAGAAAATTGCTGCCAAATCGTATTTAAATTAACCCTTAATTCCTCCCAGGCACACTGCCATTCTGAACTAGCTGCATTTGCAGAGGGCAGATACTCACGCATAAAACGGATTAAGTCTCTCGGGCTTAACTTCTTTGGCCAATGAGGTTCTTGAATTCTTTGCCATGATGCCTGCACTGGAGGAAAGATTTTTCGTGGGCTAATGACATAAATCTTTCCGCGATGACCTTGCTCTACAAGCGCATTGATTGCGTCAAGCGCTGTTAATCCCCCGCCGAGCAAAATAATGTCTTCATCCACTCCCATTACTTGCAGATATTCACCGTTCCATGGATTTTCTACCAGATGAGTATGAGTCCAAGCTGGAGAGGCAAGCTTTGTATTTACCTTACAGGGCCAGCTAGGTGGTGCATTGCCTGTGGCAATAATGAGCTGTTTAGCGATGAACTCATCATGATTGTCTAGACTCAGACTCCAATCATTCTCTTTGCGAAGGATTTTAGTGACGCGTGCGGCAATAGAATGCAAGTGTCGAGTACCTAATTCATGAGAAACCAATTCAGAAACATAACGGCCAAAATCATGACGCCTATAAAAATATCCAGCTGTCGTTTTTGCTTCTGGGTCATGAATGTGTTTCTGCGCCCACCTTGCAAAATGCAACGGATCATCTGAAAAAGTAATGAGCAGATCTTCGCGAACATTAAGACGATATGATTGGCTCGCACAGGAATAGGCATTTCCCTGTCCGATTACCCCTGGTCCAATAAGGGTAATAGATGAAGCAGGAACTCCCTTGCGCATAAGATGGATAAACATGATGGCGGCAGCAAATCCATCTCCTACAATCACAATTTCATTCGAATTACGCAATAGCTCTTCTTTTTTAATTGAATGTTGATAATATATTTCGCATTTAAGAGTCAATCTGGTGAGATAGAAACCAGTTAGCGCTATAACCAAAAAAGGTTTTTGTATATTAAATCATTACAGCAATCTGGTCCTATATATCCAGCATCACCTCAAACGCCTCCACCCTACTTCACGACTTTAAGGTGATCAATCCTTGAGCCTTTACACATTAGGTCAAAAAGCGTAATAAAGACTGGCTTTTTACGCTTCAAGACCTGCAAATTTAATGTAGGCTGAAATTGAGCGCTATTCTTTAAATCCTTACTTATGTTTTAAAAGCGTGATAAGCGAGTAAGATTTGAGTTGAAAGAACTTTCTTTCTTATCATCCCTTGCTGGGATACACGAGGAGCAGTAATCATGCAAAATAAATTGCTTAAGATTCTTATTGGTGGCTCCATTGTGATTATCGGGTTGATGGCTTCCTCTTTAGTCTTGGCCCAGCAAAAAGAGAGCACTCAAATGCAGGGAGAAAAACTCACCCGTTTATGGTGGGAAAATATGCAATCCAAAAATATGAATGCGATCGAAAAAACGATTTCGCCAAGCTTTCAAAGTATCGGTAGCTCTGGAATAGTCGATCGTGCAAAATTTATTTCTATAGTTAAAAACTTAACCCTAGGTAAATATGCTTTGAATGACTTCAAAGTACTTCAGTCTGACGATGTATTGGTTATCTCTTACATTACTAGCATCGCAAATGAAACGGTTTATGGCGTTGAACAGTCCAATAAGCCACCTGGCCGTCTCGACGTATGGCAAAAAAATGCTTCCGGTTGGCAAATTGTTTCTCATGCCGATCTAAGTCCAGCTAAGCCCTCTAAGGCTGATGTTAAAAATTAAGTAAAAAACGGCTTACTTGCTTGGTGGGGTAAGCGCCTTGCTGAAGTAACCGCCTGCAAAAGGCTAGGAAGATCAGGCGACCTATCATCTTTTGCTTGGATTAGAATCGATTATGATTTAATAAAAATCATAGGAGACTTCATGGTATCTCGCCGTCGTTTTATTAACCTTGGAGGCCAATCCTTAGTAGCGCTAGCGAGCTCAGGTCTTTTGGTACCCAAAACAGCCAGCTTGAGTTATGCCCAAAATTCAGCTGAAAAAAGTCAAGCGCCCTCGACCAATGTAGATGTCATCATCGTAGGCGCAGGTCTTTCAGGTTTAATAGCAGCACGTACTTTACGCAAAGCAGGCAAAGCCGTTACCGTTCTTGAGGCTCGAACACGCGTTGGTGGCCGTATGGCAAGCACTAAGACAATTGAAGGTGGAGTGATTGATTTCGGTGGTCAATGGGTGGGACCAACCCAAACTCGCTTCCTTGCCCTTCTCGATGAATTTCAAATTAAACGCTTTGATAGCCACTACGAAGGCAAAAGTGTCTTCATTTGGAATGGTAAAAGAACCATCGCTAATTTAGCAAAAGATTATGACAAGAGCTTTCTATTCTTCGACCCAAGCCAACTCCCCTTACTGCCATCTGATCTATTGGCTGCAAAGGAATTAAATCAAAAGTTGATGAAGATTGTGGCACAAGTGAATCGTGAAAAACCGTGGCTTACACCGAATGCAAAAGCGCTAGATTCGCAGACAATACAAACCTGGATTAATCAAAATAGTCGCTCAGAAATTGCGCGATTTACCATTGCCTGGCTCACCCGCCAAGGTGGCGAAGGTGGATTCGAGCCCAGTGAAGCCTCCTTATTACATTTAGCCTGGAAGCAGGCCGTCTCCCCGCAAAACGAATTTCCAGAAACTTGGTTAATCGATGGGGGCGCTGGCCAAGTTGCTGTTCGGCTTGCGCAAGAATTGAATGACGCTATTCAATTGAATGCGCCCGTTCGATGGATTGAATATGGCGACAAGGCAGTAAAAGTGATCACTAAAGCGGGTATTACCTACAATGCAAAATCGGTCATTGTCGCGATTCCTCCGCCACTAAGAATGGGAATTGAATTTTCTCCGCCTCTGCCCGCGCAAATGAGCGGCTTAATTCAACGTGGGCCTATGGGCTCAATTATTAAAGCGCATGCTGTCTATCCCAATGCCTTTTGGCGTAGTCAAGGTTTAAGTGGCATGGCAATTGGCAACCTACCCTTATTAGAATTTACTGCCGATAGCTCGCCGCCCTCTGGCAAACCCGGAATTTTGACGACCTTCGTTTCCAGCAATCAAGCAGTTAGTTTAGGTTTACTCAATGCTGATGATCGGCGCCAAGCAATCATGCGTGATTTTGTCAAGTACTGGGGGCCACAAGCGGCCAACCCAACTAATTTTTACGAAGCCAATTGGCCCAGTGAACAATGGACCCGCGGTGCTTATACCAATTTTTTAACCCCAGGAACTTGGACTTCGTTCGGCCCCGCCTGGCGGGAACCTGTAGGACCGATTTTTTGGGCAGGAACCGAAGTCGCAACCCGTTGGCCCGGTTATTTTGACGGCGCCATTCGTGCAGGAGAATCTGCAGCCCAATCTGCTCTAGCCTTATAAAGCCGTCTTTAGCGCCCATAATTCAGCTATTCCACGCACTGATAGGGTTGGTTTACCTAATAATTCAGCTGCGATAGTTTGCGCCTGCTTGACTCCAACTCTTGCTTCAGTTAACTCATAAAACTTATCAATTAATTCTTGATCAGTTAAAGGTTCATCTGGATCGCCATGCCGAGTCAACTGTTGATGAGCATAGATTGAGCCATCATTCATTTCTATAGCTACTTTAGCTGACCGGTGCAAGGGAAATTTAGCGGCGCACTCAGGGTCAACCACTAACTCTATCTTATCTTCCATAGCGTAGATCTTTGGATTAGAAAGAGCGGATTCTAAAAATGCCCGCTCTCTTACTCGCCCTAAAATAATTTTGGCAGCTACCGTATAAGTGAGGCTAAATTTAGCTTCAAATGGCGTTCGCGGATGAATATATCGACAAACTTCTACTGTCGCCTTATACCCGCCAATACGTATTTTTTTAATTTTCTCTGCATCAATAGCGTGCAGATTAAGTAAATGAGCAACCGCATCTATAGCGGGAAAATTATGTCCGCAACAACCATGATTCTTAAAGGTTATTTGTTCAATATTCCAGCTTGAGCCTAAGCCATCGAAAATCTCACTCCAGCGGGGATTTTCACAAAGTGCTGCGCCAAATCCAGCTTCGCCTTCCAATAAATCCGGCGTACCTGTCATTCCGGCTTGAGCAACAAGTGCTGCATTCAAACCAACTTCAGCAGCATGCCCAGGATGCATAGGCTTCGTCATAGAGTCAGAGCGAAAGGCCTGCTGCAGACCACTACCAAAAGTACCGGCGGTAGCTAACGCATTGCATGCTTGAACCGCATCAAGCCTTAATAAACGTGCGCAAGCAGCTGCCGCACCAAAAACGCCTACCGTACCCGTAGTGTGAAAGTATTTGTAATGGCTAGGTTGTATTACTTTACTAATACGGGTAGAAACTTCGTAACCAATGATGATGGCCTCGAGTAAATCTGCCAGCGAATCATTACGAGACTCTGCTAAAGCAAATGCAGCAGAAATGGTTGGACAAGCAGGATGGTATGCGCCATCGCGGAAAATATCGTCGAACTCAGCAATATGAGAAATTGTCCCATTGATAAAAGCAGCCGCTCTTGAAAAAGTTTTTTGCTGGCTGCCTACAATTGAACAGTTCCCCATACCTAATTCTTCACTATAGGCGTTTCTCAACCTTGCAGCAGTATCTGTATCTGCTCCCGCAATTAAAGCACCATGCCAATCCAATAGCGCGCGTCGTGCGCTATGCATAGTTTCAGGTATAAAAATGATTTGCTTACTATCCTCAATAAACTGTCCGAATGTCTTTAACAAAGTCATAATTTATTCTGGCTTAGCTCCAGAAGCTTTGACAATTGGAGCCCATAAAGCAAAATCATGACGAACAAACTTGGTGAATTCTTGAACATTCATTAAAATTGGATCGGCACCTAATCCTAGTAGTTTCTGCCGAATGGCTGGTTCCTCTAAAATACTAACCACAGTTTCGTTGAGTTTTTTTACAATTGTAGGATTAGTACCAGCAGGGGCAAATAATCCAAACCATGCACCAGTCGCAATATCTACACCTAACTCATTCAAAGTAGGCAAATCTGGCATTGCAGTAATTCTTTTCTTAGATGACACCGCAATTGCATTGAGTTGTCCGGCCTTAATGAGCGGAATCACCGAAGGCGCAGTGGCAAACATAAACTGCAAACGTCCAGCAATCAAATCACGCGTTGCCTCAGCCCCTTTATACGGAATGTGAACTACATTGAGCCCCGTTTTTTGCGCAAAGAGAAAACTAATTAAATGCGCAGTAGTACCAATTCCGGTAGAACCATAATTCAAATTTCCTGAATTCGTTTTTGCATACGCGAGAAACTCTTTCCAATTTTTAACCCCAGAAGAAGCTGGAACCACTAAGATATTTGGTACGTCAGCCAATAAAGCAACTGGATCTAATGCTTTTTGGGGGTTCACTGCCAAATTACCGAATAAGGTTGGGTTAATGGAGATTGGTCCGATTGAATTCGCCAACAAAAGGTAGCCATCTGGTGGGGCTCTGCCTACAATCTCAGTACCTAAGTTACCCGCAGCACCGGGTTTATTCTCCACAATCACTGGCACCTTCCAACGAATACTCATTTGGTTAGCGACTTCGCGCGCCAGAATATCTGTTGTTCCACCGGCGGTAAACGAGACAATAATTTTGATGGGTTTATCTGGATAGTTGGCCACAGACTGAGCAAATCCATTCGATGCCATAGTTAATACGCACCCTAAAATGATTGCTAGTTTTTTAATGAAATTCATATTTTTACCTCTTTATTGATTTGTTCTAATTCTTTATAAATTCATTCGGCTTAATACTATGCCCTTTGATTGAAGCGTCTATCAAATACCTCTTCTGCAATCCGGTTCTTCAAAATCTCTAGCGACCCTCCTGCAATCATCCAGCCTCGGGTACGTCTAACACAGTATTCAACCAAAGTTTCTTGACTATACCCAGTTGCGCCCATAATTTGCAGCGCTTCATTGGCAACCTCAAAGCCTGTGTTATTGCAAATAAACTTGGCTGCAGTTGTTTCATAGGCTGAGGGTAATCCAACTTCAGCATTAACGGCAGCTCTATAAAGCATTAACTGAGCAGCATCTAGCTTGACAGCCATTTCTGCAAACTTCCATTGGATTCCCTGAAACTCACAAATCGCTTTACCAAACTGTTTGCGCACGATCGCGTACTCTTTAGCCTTATTAAAAGCATAGCGACCCAAGGCAAGGGCGCGTGAAGAATTACCAATTCGCTCTACATTAAAGCCGCTAATCTGCTTCTTAAAACCGCCGGGGCCAAGTAAGACCCCTTCATCAGCAATAAAGCAATCTTCAAAATATAACTGCGACCATTCCTCGCCACTCATAAAACTATTAGGCTGACCTACCGTTAGGCCTGGTGTATTCCGCTCCACTAATACGGAGCCAATACCTGCCAACCCAGGGCCAAAGCGGACATATACTAAAAACAAGCCGGCTTCAGGGCTATGGGTTGAGAATACTTTAGAGCCATTGATTAAATAACCGCCATCAACCTTTTTAGCAGAGGTTGCTAATTCCGTTACCGCTGACCCAGCTTCTGGTTCACTCATCCCTAAAGCCAAAATCATTTTCCCCGCAAGTAACTTGGGCAAATATTTTTCTTTTTGTGCTTCACTAGCATATTCAACGAAGGTTCTAATACCGCCAAAGTTGCCAGCTTGAACTACGTCGGCTGATTTAGGACAATGCAACGCTACTTCTTGAATCGCAATAACTGCATCCATTAAAGTACCGCCCATACCACCATCTTTTTCAGCAAAGGTTATGCCTAACAAGCCTTGTGCACTCAGTTTTTCAGCAATTTCCCAAGGATATTGGGCATTGTGAGCTCGCTCTAAGGCGCCCGGAGCTAACTCCTTTTCGCTAAATTTGGCCACTGCGTCAGCAAACGCTTTTTGCTCACTTGTTAAATTAAAATCCATCGTTTACTTTCTTTTAGTTCTAGCATTTAGCATTTAATTAATTCACCACATTCTGTGGTGTGTGTGCTAAATACGCATTAATGTTATCAAAAGCGATCCCAAAATAGGCCTCGTAATTATCACGCTCAACAAAGCCGATATGGGGAGTACATAAGCAGTTTGGTAATTGCAAAAGGGGATGATTTGCTCCTAAGATTGGCTCAGACTCATACGCATCAACTGCGGCATAAGCTGGACGGCCTTGCTTGAGAGCCTGTTCCAACGCCCCAGGTGCTATCAACTCAGCACGACTGGCATTAACTATGATTGAAGTGGGCTTCATCAACGCCAAATCTGCAGCAGTAACAATGCCTTGAGTTTGGGGATTTAATCTGAGCTGCAAGCACACAATATCGCTAGTACTAAAGAATATCTCTTTAGATAGGGCCACAGAAAAACCATCGCTCTTGGCATTTTGCAGACTGCTCTGGCGACCCCAAACTAAAGGCTTAGCGCCAAATGCTTTGCCTAGGTGACATACCTGCTTGCCGATGCGGCCAAAGCCATATACCCCCAATACTTTGCCAGCAAGCTGATCGCCCAAATATCCTTGCCACTGCCCACTTTTTAAGCGCTCAACTTCCTCGACTAGCTTGCGTAAGGCTGCCAGAATGAGGAGCATATTGAGCTCTGCAGTTGCCCCACCCGAACCTTTGCCGTCCATCACGACAATACCTTTTTCTTTGCATGCTTCTAGATCAACATGGGATGCCATTTTCCCTGTTTGCGAAATTATCTTTAATTTCGGCAGACGATCTAGTAATTCTCTAGTAATGACTGTTCTTTCGCGTATTAAAACAATCGCATCTGCATCCTTATAGCGCTGCGCCAATGGCTCTAAGCCACTAACAGTATCGTTAAAAATTTCTACTGTATGGTCTTTGAGCTTATTAAAACAAGCTAATTGACGGATACAGTCTTGATAGTCATCGGAAATTACAATATGCATTTATAGACTTTATTTTCTTAGAGAATGAATCCTCTTTATTTTAATGAATTCACTCTTCTAGAGCGTCAAATAATGCATTGGTATTGGCAATGACAAATCCAGGACCACTTAAGGTTGCTAATTTTTTTAGCTCTAAATTTAATTTTTCTTGACCCAATTCCTTGGCAAAGAAAACGGGGCCACCACACCAACGTGGAAAGCCGTAACCATTGACTAAAGCAATATCACAATCCGTTACATTGCTCACTACCTTTTCCGCAACGAGATGCGCAATTTCATTGCTCATAGTAAGCAAGACTCGCTGAACGATTTCTTGAGGGGTAAATTCTCGACGAGCAACACCTTTTGCAGCACTTGCTGCATCAATTATTGAATGAACAGCAGGATCAACAGCACCTAATTTTTCACCCGTGGGATACAGGTAATATCCGGCCCCAGCCTTACGCCCTAAGCGTCCTGCCAAACATAGCGTATCCGGAATGCTGACATAACGATGCTTGGGATTACGGTTTCCAGCCAAACTCTGGCGCATTGCCCAAGCAATATCTAGGCCGGATAAATCAGCCACAGCAAATGGCCCCATGGCAAACCCGTAATCTTCTAGCGCTTGATCAATTTGCTTGGGATAAGCACCCTCTTCAAGCATAAATTCGCATTGGCGGCGATAGGCCGCATAGATACGGTTACCAATAAAACCGAATGAATTAGTACTAATGACAGGCATTTTTCCTAAACGCTTGGCAAATTGCAGGCCCGAAGCAATCGCTACTGGCGAACTACACTTACACCGGATGATTTCAATTAACTTCATCACCTGCGCGGGGCTAAAGAAATGCAAGCCAAAGAAGCGTGCTGGATTACTTATCTTCACTGCAATCACATCAATATCTAAATATGACGTATTTGAAGCTAGCAGTGCACTAGGATTTGCATGAGCCTCAATCTTCTGAAACACGGCTTGCTTGATGTCGATATCCTCAAAAACAGCTTCAATGATTAAATCTGCAGCCGCAATATCACGCCATTGCATTGAATAGGTAAACAACTTGAGAATTAAGGCAGCTTTATCAATAGCCATTTTGCCACTTTGTACACGAGATTCGTAAAAATCTTTTACCTTCTGTGCACCATTTTTGAGAGCAACTTCATTCTGATCGATTAATAGCACGGTATACCCAGCCGTCAAACACGCAATAGCAATTCCAGAGCCCATGGTGCCAGCTCCAATGATGGCGATTTGCTCGATTACCTTTGGCTCAGCATCACCGCTACTCAGGGCTTTAAATAATTTACGCTCTGCAAAAAATTGATGGCGAAGCGCTTTAGCTTCTATGCCTAAGCGCAAATTTTGAAAAGCCTCACGCTCAATTGCTAAACCCTCATCTATCGGCTTTGTCATGACATTGCCAATCATTTCAATCGCCTTATGGATATTAGGACGATTCTTGCCCGCTTTTAAGGCTTTTTGTGAGGCCGCCAAAACGCTAGCAGCTTGTGCATGCGGCGGATCTAGATCTCTTATTCTGGCCTTCTCACCAAGCAATGATCTGGCAAAGCTAATCGCTTGAGTTTGTAAATCATGATTCACCAACTTATTTAGGATGCCAAGTTTTAATGCCTCACTCGCACTTATACGAATACCGCCACAGATCAACTCGATCGATTTTTCAATCCCAATTAATCTTGGCAAACGTTGTGTGCCTCCAGCGCCAGGAATAATTCCTAAGGTCACCTCTGGTAAACCCAGTACCGTACCCTCTAAGGCAATTCGCCCATCACACCCTAAAGCCAATTCAAAACCGCCGCCTAGAGCAGCGCCATGTAAAGCGCACACCACTGGCTTTGGGCAATTTTCGATTGCTGCAATGATGGTTGGTAAATGGGGTTCAGCCAAGGGCTCTGAAAACTCCTTGATATCTGACCCAGCAATAAAAGTGCTGCCTGCGCCGATAATTACTGCAGCAGATGAATGTGGATCGTTCCGAAAGAATTGAATCGCGTCCAATAAACCTTTCCTTACTTCTGTCGAACCAGCGTTAATCGGTGGATTATTCACTGTAATAACCATGACATCTGCTTCATTGTGAATATGAATTTTGCTTGTCATGGGATATAAAGTTCCATTAACTGAAAACAGCAATGCCATCTGCTGCTTTTACTCCATGACCTGCAGAAAATACAAACACAGGATTAATTTCGCATTCAAGCAAGCGATCGCCCAAAACAGCTACTAACTCTGAGAATTGAACGATTGCCTTTACTAAGGCGTCGACATCACATGGTGGTCTGCCACGATACCCATTGAGCAAAGGCCAAGTTTTTAATTCTTGTAACATTTCTAATACTTCTGCATTACATAAGGCTTTTCCGGGAGAGATAAACCGAATAGTGTTATCTTCAAAAAGTTCGGCTGTCACTCCACCCATGCCAACCAAAATTGCAACCCCAAGCGGGTCTCGATGCATACCAACCATGATCTCTACTGCGCCAGAGACCATTTCTTGTACCAGAAATTCCTCAATCAGCGTGCCTGACTTTGATTTCACTTCAGCAACCATTGTATTGATTTGACTACCGATTTCCGTCCTTAGTACATTCAAAGCAACTCCCCCAACCTCAGTCTTGTGGGTGATCTCATGCGATAAAATTTTTACAACAACTTTTTCTCCAAAACTCTGAATAGTATCTAAATTTGGCTTATTGGCAGCTACTACAGTCTCACGTACTCCTGGAATACCAAAGGCAGAGAAAAGATTTTTTGCTTGATGCTCATTCAGCGCGCCATGCAAAGTTGTGATATCTAGATCAGCTGGTAACTTAGCCAAAACGCCATCGTGTCTTTTTCGACATTTTAATTTACTGGTATGAAGCATGCTTGAGAGCGCAACGCTACAACTTTCTGGTTGAGAAAATGTCGGCACGCCAAGCTTATTCATTAAAGCACCTGCTATCGGCGCATGAGGGCTGACATAAGCGATTATTGGCTTATCACTAGTTAGCATGCAGTCACGAACTGCGCCGACCATGAGCTCGGGCATCGCAAGACTAGAAGAGCCCATGATTAATATCAATGCGTCATACGTTGCACTATCTAATAAAGCCTGAATGGCACCCCGCAATAAATCAGGTTGTAATCCTGCCAAGGTGACATCAATGGGATTACGATCTAACACGGCTTGATCACCAGGCTGCAATTTGCGTAAACGCCCAGCGGTATCCTCATCAGGGGCGGGCGTTGTAAAACCCCATTCACCCAAACTATCCGCCACTAAGGTTCCTGCGCCACCCGTCGAAGTCAATATGGCGACACGATTGCCATTTAAAACTCTCCCTGAGGCAAGTGCCACAGGAATATCTAAAAAATCTGCGAACTGATGCGCCCGAATAATTCCGGTTTGCTTAAACAAAGCATCATACATTTTGTCAGTCCCAGCTAAGGCGCCAGTATGCGAAACAGCTGCCTTGATGCCAGCCTCAGATTTACCCACCTTGTAAACTACGATCGGTTTTCCAGCCTGATTTGCACGTAATGCTGCGGCACGAAACGCTTCGGGATAACGAATGCTCTCAATATAAAGAACAATCACTTTGGTGCTGGCATCACCAATTAAATAATCTATAAAGTCTGCCAAACCAAGATCAGCCTCATTACTTGTTGAAACGAGTTTTGATAACCCCAGACCACAGGCATTGGCACGAGATAAAAAAGAACCTAAAATACCGCCACTTTGAGAGATCACACTGACAAATCCCTTAGGGAATTCATCCATTTCTAAAGCACTACTGGGTGATAAAGGGATGTCATCGGTAATGTTGACCATGCCCATCGTATTTGGCCCAAGGATGCGCATCTTCCCTGCGGCAGCAATCAATTCCTCTTGCTTTTTTAAACCTTCATAGCCATGTTCAGCATACCCGCTGGTAAGTACAATAGCCGCTGGAGTTCCTAGTGCAGCAAGTGCTTTTACCGCGTCTAGTGCTTTATCAGTTCCCACCAGAATAATTGCCACGTCCGGGGCCTCTGGTAATGAGCTAATATCTGGATAGCATTTAAGTCCAGCAATCTCTTCAACCCTGGGATTAACTGGATAGATTTTTCCCTTGTAATGATGTTTCTGTAAATAAGCAATCGGCCTACCTGCAGTTTTTTTAGGGTCTGTTGAAGCGCCAATAACAGCAATACTGCTAGGCTCCATTAATTTTTGAATTGCATTGCTCATTGATCGACTTTTTTAGTTTTTTGCAGCTGTAGCTTTTTCAAGAAAAGCTAAAACAGCTTCTCGGTGTTCGGTACTGGTGTAGCAAATACCTTGCGCTTGACTACCCTGCGCAAATACTTGTGCGGCGGTTGTTTCATAGGTCTGATTCAGAATTGTTTTACCCAGTGCAAGTGCTGTAGCAGAACCCTGACTCAGTTCTTTAGCCCACTTCTGCGCATCTGCTACCAATGACTCTGGTTTAGCAACCCTATCAACAATACCAATTTGAGTCGCCTCTTCAAGATCTACTTTTCTTCCAGTAAAAATCAATTCTTTTGCCATTACCATTCCCACACGCCTAGGCAAAAAATACATTCCTCCGCCATCAGGAATAATCCCGCGCTTAATGTAAGACCAAGTAAAGTTCGCCCCCTCACTAGCAATAATAAAATCGCAAGCTAATGCCATATCAGCCCCCAAACCAGAGGCGGCTCCATGTACAGCAGCAATTGTTGGCTTAGGCATGGTGTGCAAAAGAGAAACGGCATGATGAACTCGTTGCTGACGGAACCAGCCGTTATAAGCAACTTCTCCAACAGGGGCTTGCATGCGCTTTTCCATTCCCGTGATGTCCCCACCAGCACAAAATCCCTTGCCATTACCGGTAAGTACAAGAGCGCGTATTGATTTATCAACCGTGACTAACTCGAGTGCCTCAATAAACTCGGTGCGCATATCGTCACTTATGGCATTCCGTTTTTCTGGGCGATTAAGATGTAAGCTTGCAATGCCTGCATCAATATTTAACTCAATGAATTTAAAGTTCATGCGCATTCCTTGTAGTTATATTTAATTTAATCTGGTGTGATGTTGGCCTGTTTAATGACCATACGCCAACGTAGTTCTTCAGCTTTGACAAACTTCGCAAATTCTTCAGGGGTGCCAGTTTTAATCATGAGGCCTTCGCTCTCTACGCGACTTTTAAATGCTAGAGTTTGAGCGGCCCTCTTAATGGCTGCATTGAGTCTATTAATTACCTCGGGAGGGGTGCCCGCTGGGGCAAAATAGCCATACCAACTCCCCGCTGAATAACCGGGGACTCCACTTTCTGCAACTGTTGGCAGTTTAGCCAATAGTGGCGTGGTCGAGCGAGTTGGCGTAGTTACAGCAAGCGCACGTAATTTTCCTGACTCAACCAAACTACCTACCGCTGCTGCAGTAGCAAACATCAAATCCACCTGGCCACCAATCACATCAGTCAACGCTGGCCCCGCACCCTTGTAGGGAATATGAATTAATTTCGTACCTGCCATAGCGTTAAATAATTCACCCGCTAGGTGCGCCGAAGTGCCGCCGCCCTGCGAAGCATAGGATAATTTTCCTGGATTTGCTTTTGCAGTTAGCAGAAAATCCTGAAATGTTTTGAATGGACTATTTGCTGAAACCACCACAACATTTGGAGAGATGCCCACCAAAATTACTGGGGCAAAATCTTTATCTTGGGAATATGGGAGTTTGGCCTTAAGACTAGGATTGACTGCATGTGCCAATGTTGCAACTACCAAGGTATACCCATCAGCTGCACTTTTGGCCAAAGCATCCGTTCCTACAGCCGTGCTACCCCCAGGCTTATTATCGATCACAATCGGTTGCTGCAGATCCTCAGCCATTGCTACGCCCAATGTTCTCGCAACTAAATCAGTTCCGCCTCCTGGGGCAAACGGTACGATAACTTTGATAGGGCGATCGGGATAAACTGCTAAGGCAAAATTGCAGTAAATGCATGCAAAAAATAGTATTAACACTTGGCCTAAAAAACGAAGCGATGCCAAAATTAACTCCTATCTATTCTTGTTGGTTTAGTGAAAAGAGTATGAGGCAACTAGGGGTAAAAATTATGGTTTAATTCCACTAGATGGAATACATTAAGCCAAGCTCTAAGACGAATCGGTCCCTCATGCGCGGCATGGAGATTCTGCGCTGCTTTAAGCCTGGCATGAGTCTGCTTGGCAATAGTGAAATAGCTGAGCGTACGGGTTTACCCCCATCCACCATTAGTCGCTTGACCCAAAGCTTAGTTATTTCTGGGTTTCTCGAACATGACCCAGAACGCTTAGCCTATCGCCTAACCCCCACAGTACTTTGCTTGGGACATGCCTTCAAAACTGCTTCTGCAGAAACAAAAATTGCTGAACCTTTAATGCGCCAAGCCTCTGAAAAATTAAAGCTGAATGTAGGGCTTGCTGTAGCTGATCGCTTAGAAATGGTTTATCTCGAATCGATTCGGTATACAAAAAATATTGCGTTAAGGACGGTTGCATCTGGCCAAAGAGTCCCTATTGAAAGAACCTCTCTTGGTAGAGCGTGGATTGCAAATCTAAGCTCGGAAGAAAAGAGGCGGATTTTTCTAGTGTTAAAAAAACAAAAAATAAATAATTGGGAGAAGATTGAACTTGAAATACATGAAGCGATTGAATCCATGTTAAAAAAAGGGTACTGTGTAGCGAATTGGTTGCCGAATATATCTGCTGTCTCTACTTCAGTTCAGTTACTTAATGGTAAATATGCCTCACTGAACTTAAGCACCCCAGCAGAAAGTCGTCTTAACGAGGTTATAGAAAACTTTACCCCTGCGCTTTTTGAATTAAAAAATAAGATTGAGATTGAGCTCAGTAAACTCAAGTCATCAATGAAATGATCTAATAAAAAACCCCCACCATTTCTGGTAGGGGTTTGCTGGTTAAGTTCTGGGTTATTTTAAGACTACTGCTACGCTCAAAACTTATATCCCACTCCAACCAGGAAATTTAAAGTACTCATCCCATTGGTGCCTGAGGCAGTTAAGGTATCAACAGCCCCCGTACCAGTAGCACCAGTATTTACTCTAGCGCTAGTGGAAACAGTTTGGTTACCGTAATTAGCATAATTTACTTCGCCAAAACCATACATACCACCTGAAATGATTTGCTTGTATCCAAGACCTAATGAATAACCAGTGTAATTAGACGATAAGGATGTAAATTGCTTGTATTGGGCCCCGCTATAACCTACTTTCAAATACGCTAAGCCATTCGTGCCAACCACCATGGCAGGAGAGAGAAAAATATTATAAGAATAGTTTTTTTGATAATAATAATTCCCTGAACTATATGTAGCACCTCGAATGCTCCCTGACTCCGTATAGTTTTGCGCGCTTCCTCCCAAGGTATATTCTGCGCCAATACCTAATAGATAACCTTTAGCAACATCTGCGTAATAACCCACCGAACCTGTGCCAATTAAGTAGCTTGAATTTCCCATGGTTGAGTTAGCGGGAATAGAATATCCGTTAAATGCTGCTGAGCCACTCACTGAACTTGGCGACGATTGCTCATATCCAATACCAAGCTGACCAAATGCGCCATTAAAGCTTGAAGCTTGTGCATGTAC